>JAFODX010000088.1 GCA_017380475.1 Clostridia bacterium | reverse complement strand
ACACCCGGCCGTTTTTTATTTCAAAATCTATTTCAGGAACACGGGTAACCAACCGTGTAAGAGCCGGCAAATCGAACTTTGCCGAATTTTCCAGATATTTTCCTGCCATCCATGGCGAACCGCCCAGAACCTTAAGGGCATCGTTTCTGTTTGTAACACCGCCAAGCTTCAGGCGGAGCATTTTTTCCACATTCGAATATATGAGATACAGAATACCGAACGGACTTTCTTTCTGCGTTTTGAGGTTGTTGATAACAGAAAAAACTTTTTGTGAATTCCGTTCAATAATTCCGTCGATGATATCAAAAACCTGTACGGACATTGACTTGGAAACAACTCTGTCAACGTCTGATTTATAGATTATCTCATCGCAGAAATTTATCAGTTTATTCAGCTCGTTCGTAAGGCTGTTGAGTCCGGGGTCAATTACGGACACAAGATATGAAGCCACCGAATTGTCCATCTTCTTGCCGACGTGTGCGGCGGTACGCACTGCCCACGACGCAAGCTCGTTTTCGGGCATATACTCGCACTTTACCGCAAACCCTGCCTTTTGCGCGCTTTTGAACAACGCACTGCGTGCATCAACGTTCTTCTCGCAGAAAATAACCACAGTATCATCTGATAACCGTTTGAACTTGTCCTCCCAGAACGCTTTCTGGCTATCAGTCGGCGGTACTATTGTACCCGAACGGCGTGTGGTAAAAATATTGGAATCACGCACTAAAAGGGTACGCTTGTCCGTCATCATCGGCATACCCTCAAATGCGGAATCGTAGATACCGTAATCGGGCGTGCCCTCAATTCTGATACGGTTAAACTCCTCAAGTCCGCAATCGGGAACAAGCTCTTCTATTTTTTTAATATAGTGCTCTTTTAAGTATTCTTCCTCACCGTAGAACACATACAGTTTCTGCAGTTTTTTAGCGGAAAGCTGTTCTTTGAGCTCGATAATATCGTTTTTCTTCGCCATAGTTTTTTCCTTATAAAATAATCATTGCAAGATATGTTGCAATAGCTGTTCCTGCCGCAACTGTGCAAAGTCCTCTTTTGCAAAACGCAAGGAGTACACCGACCGCAGCACCGATAATTCCGCAGAGCGGATTTTCAGCGATGTGGAAAATAGCAGGGAACGTCATTGCACCAAGCACCGTATACGGTACATATGCCAAAAACGAACGGATAAACCTGTTCTCTATTTTCTTCTTTATAAGAAGCAGGGGCAGAACACGTATAAGATACGTTACCCCGAACATAATCAAAAGATAAATAATAAACTCAGCATCCATCGTCAGTATCCTCCTTTACGGGGAATAGTAACGCACCGATAACTGATGCGGTAACTGCACATATAATAATCGAGAACCCGTCGGAAATGAACCCGAAAACAGGCACATAACAGATAACACAGCTTATCGCAACCGCCAGAAGTATAATAAATGCAGTTTTAAGTGAATTTTTCGCCTCGGGCACGATTATGGCAATAAACATACCGTAGATTGCAACGGACAACGCATCACGGAGCGTCGGATTAAGCAACTCACCAAAGACAGCGCCAAGAGCAGTGCCCAACGACCAGCCTATATAGGGCAGTGTTGCAAGTCCGAGGAAATATAACGGAGTTACAGGCTTTGTACGGCTGACACTTACGCCGAAAATTTCGTCGGTGAGTGCGTGGCCCAAAACCGCACGTTTTGGAGCTGTAAAAGATTTATCAAGTTTTTGCGACAGTGAAATACCCATAAGCGAGTAACGGAGATTTATAACAAACTGCGACAGTGCAAGCTCAAAAAACGAACCGCCTGCTGTTATAATTCCGATGCCTGCAAACTGTCCTGCAGACGTAAGATTTGTCATAGAAATCAAAATTGCCTCAAGCGGTGAAAGACCTGCCGCAACGGCAGCAATGCCGAACGAGAATGATACGGCAAGATACCCGAGAGCAATCGGGATTCCGTCACGCAAACCTGTTGTAAAAATGCTTTTTCTCATTTGAGTTTCTTCCTTATTATGTATACGAACTTTAAATACCGTCCAAAGATAATTTTAACATACAGTGAAACTAATGTCAACGCCTGCGAAAAAAAATCTCAAAAATATTCAAAAACCTATGGAAATCCTGACGAAAATGTAGTATAATAGAAATAGTGAGTAAAAAAACAAAGGAGTTTAATGAATGGGACTTGAAGCTGTTTTAGATTATATAATAAAGTTCATACGCATTTTACGTATAAATGATGTAATAGATATATTTATTGTAGCGATTGCCGTGTACTATTTCATGCAGGCTATCCGTGGCACGAGAGCAGTACAGCTTGTTAAGGGAATATTGATAATAGTAGCGGTGTATATGACCAGCAGTATATTAAAACTTCATACACTTAATTACATATTGAGCGCACTGGTACAGGTTGCGATGTTCGGAGTTATCGTAATATTCCAGCCCGAGCTCAGAACACTGCTTGAAAAGATGGGCCGTCTTAAGGTCGGGCATTTCCTTGGAATTGCGGCAGACCCGTTCGGCGAAAAGGAAGAAACGGAATCGGTTATTAAGAGCATAAGCCATGCGGCGGCGGAAATGTCTGCTACAAGAACAGGTGCATTGATAGTGATTGAACGCCACACGCGTCTTGGCGAGTATATGAACAGCGGTACGCTGATAAATGCGACAGTATCGAGTGAGCTCCTGAACAACCTTTTTGTTCCCAATACACCGTTGCATGACGGTGCGGTGATAATCCGTGACAACAAGATTATAACAGCAGGCTGTGTTCTTCCGCTTACGGCAAACACAAACCTTGCGTCCGAGCTTGGCACACGTCACCGTGCAGCACTTGGGCTCAGCGAGGCATCTGATGCTGTAATAGTCGTAGTAAGGGAATCGGTACGCTTATAGTGTCAAAGCATCCGGCGATGAAGTCTCTTGCGGAAGTGACGATCATCGGTATGATTTCGGTGGTTCTTATGGCCTATATGATTCCGCCTCTTT
>JAFODX010000087.1 GCA_017380475.1 Clostridia bacterium | reverse complement strand
GTGCGGCACTTGCGATTGCAATTCTTGAACATCTGCGTGCAAAGGGCGTAAAAACGCTTGCCACAACGCATTACAGTGAGCTCAAACTGTTCGCTCTTACAACCGATGGTGTATTGAACGCATCGTGTGAGTTTGATGTTAAAACATTGCAACCGACATATAAATTGCTAATCGGAATCCCGGGTAAGTCAAATGCGTTTGCGATTTCACGCAGACTCGGTCTTTCAGAATCCATAATAGACCGTGCAAACACTGTTCTTTCTGATGAAGATATACGATTTGAGGATGTTATAGGCGACCTTGAACGTTCACGCCGTGAGGCAACAGCGGATGCGGAAGAAAATGCACGCCTTAAACGTGAGCTCAAAGACCTGCGTGAGGAAATAGAACGTGACCGTGAAAAGCTGAAGAAGAACAAGTCACGCATACTTGACGAAGCGCACCGTCAGGCGAAAATAATAGTAATGGACGCAAAGAGCGAGGCGAACGAGATTATCCGTGACCTTGAAAAAATGCGCCAGAAGGGAATTAAAGCCGGTAATATCGAGGATAAAAAACAGGCTGTACGTGACACGCTCAAAAAACGTGAAGATACACTTGATGAAAAAATGAAGAAGGCGGCAAAACCGAAAGAACGGTTTGTTGACCCGCCGAAGAACCTCAAAGCCGGTGAGAGTGTCAAGATAATAGACCTTGACCAGGAGGCTGTGGTTCTGAAAGTTCCTGACAAATCGGGCAATGTCCGGGTGGAGGCAGGTATAATCAAAATGGATGTGCATATAACGAACCTGCGCAGAATAGATAAATCAGAAGAGGAAAAAGCGAAGGTGGCACAGTATATACCGCCTGTACGTTCGTTTGAGTCAAAGGCAAAAACTGCAACAACCGAGCTTGATGTCAGAGGACAGTACCCTGAAGAAGCGTGGGCAAACACCGAAAAATTTATCGACGACTGCTACCTTGCAGGGATTTCGCCGGTGCGTATCGTTCACGGTAAAGGTACAGGTGTTTTGAAAAAGCATATCCGTGAAATGTTAAGGAAGCACAGATACGTTGTATCGCATCGACCGGGCATTTTCGGTGAGGGTGAAGACGGCGTAACGGTCGTTGAGCTGAAGTGAGGTAGTTATGGCGAAAAACAAAACAGCCGTCACAAACGCAATGCGTATTTTAAAAGCGGCGAAGATAGACTTTAAAGAAGTGGAGTATGAGGCTGACGAGGTCGGCACGTCTTTCGGAGAAAAGATTGCAGAGCTTACGGGAATATCGCCTGATATTTCGCTTAAAACCCTTGTTGCACGAGGTGATAAAACAGGCATAATGGTTGCGTGTATACCCGTAAAAAGCGAGATAGATTTAAAAAAACTTGCCAGGGCATCAGGCAACAAAAAGGTTGAGATGATACACGTTAAAGAGCTTTTAGACCTCACGGGTTATATCCGGGGCGGTGTGTCGCCAATCGGAATGAAAAAGCAGTACCCGACATATGTTGAAGAAACGGCAGGGACATATGATGAAATCGCCGTAAGCGGAGGCAGATGCGGAATAACGCTTTTAATGTCCCCCGAAAGCCTTCAAAAAGTAACAAACTGCAAATTTGCAGATTTAGTATAGTTAGTGCAATCAGCAAATTTAAGATATCAATAAAATATAAAAGGAGACATGGCTATGGCTATTTTTAACTCGGCAGATATTTTACTGCCAAAGAACGTTGATTTTGCAAAATGGAGTGTGGTTGCGTGCGACCAGTATTCATCAGAGCCCGAATACTGGAAAAAAGCGGCAGAGCTTGCCGACGGAAGTCCGAGTACACTTAATATTATCTACCCCGAAGCATACCTTAACGAGGCAGACGGTGATAAGAGAATAGAAAACATCAACCGTACAATGGAGAAATATTTAGAGGATGGCATCTTTAATGAATATAAGGATAGCCTTATCTATGTTGAGCGAACACAGCAAAACGGCAAAACAAGATGCGGTATTGTAGGCTGTATTGACCTTGAAGCGTATGACTATTCAGTTGGCTCGCAGTCACCTGTACGTGCTACAGAGGGAACAATTATTTCACGTATTCCGCCAAGACAGCGTATACGCCGTAATGCACCGCTTGAGCTTCCGCATATTCTTATGCTTGCAGACGACAGAAAGAAAGAAATAATAGAACCGCTTGCAGAAATCAAAGACAAGCTTGAGGTTGTATACGATTTCGAACTTATGCAGGGTGGGGGACATATAAAAGGCTGGCTGCTTGACGATGCAACAAAGGCAAAGGTTCTGGAGCTTGTTGAAAAGCTTGAATGTCAGAAAGGTTTTGAAGAAAAGTACGGAGTATCAGGCAAGGGTGTTCTTGCAATTGCGGTAGGTGACGGCAATCATTCATTGGCAACGGCAAAAGCATGCTGGGAAGAAATAAAAAAGACACTTTCAGAAGAGGGACAGAAAAACCATCCGGCAAGATTTGCTTTGGCAGAACTTGAAAACCTGCACGATGATGCACTTGAATTTGAGCCGATACACAGAGTTGTATTCGATGTTGACCCCGAAGCCGTTATAAAGGCTATGTATGAATACTATCCGCAGATGACAGAAACTGACAATGGGGGACAGAAAATAGTGATTACATATCAGGGCACTGAAAAAACTGTTTATATATCAGATGCTCCTGCAAACCTTGCAGTAGGAACATTCCAGCAGTTTATGGATAAGTATCTTGCAGAGAATGACGGTGAGATAGATTATATCCACGGTGCAGATGTTGTAAGAAACCTCACAAAACCCGAAAACACAATCGGATTCATATTTGACGCAATGGAAAAGAACGACCTTTTCACAACCGTTATAAAAGACGGTGCATTGCCCAGAAAGACTTTCTCAATGGGAGAATCATACGATAAGAGATTTTATTTAGAATGTAAAAAAATTAAATAATCGGTGGAACGAGGCACACGCTTGCAGGTGTCTGTGAAGAACGCATTTCCAAAAGTTTTAGCGTTCAGAGCGGACACCTGTAAGCGTGTTTTTTGCATATGCCCGACATTTGTTGCATATCTTCTATCAGTAACAAAAAAGGAGAACGATATGCAGTATATAACACCTGCTTTGATTATGCTCATAATAATAGCCGCTCTTTCAAGAAAAAGGGCGGTATACAGTGATTTTATCGACGGTGCAGGCGAGGGAATGATACTCTTAAAAGATATATTCCCACCGCTTGTTGCAATGCTTGTCGGTGCATCAATGCTAAAGGCATCGGGTGCGATGGATATAATGCTGAAGTTTATTTCGCCCATATCTGAAAAAATCGGAATCCCTGATGGAGTTATGCCTCTTGTACTGATACGTCCCGTATCGGGCAGCGGCTCAATAGGAATACTGTCGGGGATTTTAAACGAATACGGTGCAGATTCGTTGGCAGGGCGTATGGCATCTGTAATCTGCGGAAGCACCGAAACCACGTTTTATTGTCTTGCCGTATACTTTGCAAAAACCCGTGTAAAATCAATAAAACGAGCTCTGCCGTCGGCAATTCTGGGCGACCTTGCCGGAATAATTGCGGCAATATTTGCACTTCGCATTGTGGGATTGTGATTAAAATTTATTCACCTGCACATACTGTAAGTATGAAGGAGTGAATGGATTTGGAGTTAATAAAGGTTATACTTACATCGTTGTTTTCGGCTGTGTCACTCTTTGCTATTGCCAAAATCATAGGGCATAAACAAATGGCACAGCTTGATTTTTTTGACTATATAACGGGCATCACGATCGGTTCGATTGCCGCCGAGCTTGCAACGGAGCTTGAATCACCGTGGAAACCGTTTATCGCTATGGTGATTTACGGTGCAGTTTCGCTCGGGCTTACGATTACCGCACATAAATTCCCCAAAACACGAAAGTTCATAAACGGCACACCGACGGTAATTATGAATAACGGAAAAATATACCGTAAAAATATGAAAAAAGCAAAGCTTGAACTGAGTGAGTTTATGGTAATGTGCCGCCAGGAGGGATACTTTAATATAAACGATATAGAGACGGCAATTTTTGAATATAACGGACGACTGACAATCCTGCCCGTAAGTACAAAAAGACCTGTCGAACCTAAAGACATAAACATAACCCCCGAACAGGAAATGATGAACACCGAGGTTATAATGGACGGGCGAATTCTTCATGAAAATTTAAAACGGCTCGGGTTTAATTTAGAATGGCTTGAAAAGCAGTTAAAAGCACAGCACTATACCAGTGCAAAGGAGATATATCTTGGGGTTTGCGACAAGGACAATAAACTGTCGCTGTTCGCAGTTGAAGAGTGAAAATCTTCGTTACAAT
>JAFODX010000004.1 GCA_017380475.1 Clostridia bacterium | reverse complement strand
CTTTCTTTGGCATGATCTGCGGCCCTACCGGGGCAGAGGGCTGTCCATGGGCGCACGGCTGCGGCGGCTCTGTATTCCCTTCGCCCTCAATGACTACCTACGCTCCGGGCTGGGAACGCTGGAGCAATTCCTGATCCCCCACGGACTCTCCCGCTCCGGAGGCTCCCGCATCCAGGCATTGGCCGATTACGGCACCATCCATGGTATGGTTTTCCCTGTTCTTATGCTGCCCAGCACCGTGCTGTTTTCTGTAGCGAATAGCGATTTCTTCAACAACGTCTACGTGCTCACAACCGCCGTAGTAACGCTTGCCCGGATATCCTTCGGCGTACTTGTTTGTAAGCGGAGTACCGTTTGCTTCCATTACTGTTTCTGAAACGAAGTTCTCAGATGCGATAAGCTCAATCTTATTCTTCTGTCTGTTTGCCTCGTCCATGACCGCTCTATAAACTTCAGGGTCATTCTGCTTTAATAAATCAAAATTTTTCATATGTGCCTCCTTATGATTTAACATCAAATTTATCTATTGTATATTATACATTGAAATTACGGATTTTGCAAGTGTTTATGCGAAAAAAAACGAAATAACTAAATATTTACAAGATTGACACAGAACTTTTTATGTGTTAATATATTTATGAGGTGGAAACTATGACGAAAAAAGAGCTCGCAGGAGCTATTACAAAACTACTTAAAGAAGAATATCCCGACGTAAAATGTACACTTGACTATTCCCAACCGCACGAAATGCTTTTTGCAACACAGATGTCAGCACAGTGTACAGATGCGCGTGTTAATATAGTAACAAAGGATTTATTTAAAAAATACAAAACGGTTGAAGACTTTGCAAACGCAGACTATGACGAGCTCTGCGAGGATATCCGTTCAACGGGGTTTTACCGCAACAAGGCGAAAAACATAATTGCCGCCGCACAACGAATGCTTGATGTGTATAACGGCGAAGTACCCGACACAATGGAGGATTTACTGACACTGCCCGGTACGGGCAGAAAAACGGCAAATCTTGTGCTTGGCGATATATATAAAAAGCCTGCGATTGTGGTTGACACACACTGCATACGCCTTTCGAACAGAACGGGACTTACAAAAAACTCCGACCCGGTAAAAATCGAGTCGGATTTAAGAAAAATAATTGCACCCGAGGAAAGCCTGGGGTTCTGTCACAGACTTGTTGCACACGGCAGAGCTGTTTGTAACGCACGAAAGCCGATGTGTGAGGGATGTGTTTTGAACGGGATATGCAAAAAAGTCGGAGTAAAATAAAGGAGTTGCATCAGCAACTCCTTTATTTTCTTCCCACAACTATTCCGTAAATAATGCCTATAATTGCAACAAGTACCAGAAGCAAAAGCCATATTATCGA
This sequence comes from Clostridia bacterium, assembly GCA_017380475.1. Classification (GTDB taxonomy): domain Bacteria; phylum Bacillota; class Clostridia; order UBA1381; family UBA1381; genus Ornithomonoglobus. The sequence goes on along the minus strand of JAFODX010000004.1, from coordinate 1,423 downwards.
GAACACAGGGGTTAAAAACAACGTGAGAAATCCCAGTATTCCCATTATAACCATCATAATTCCGATAACACGGTTTATTTTCCTTGCCTTTTCAGGACTTATATCATAGTTTTTGACATAGTTGAGTTTTGTCATACAACAGCCAAGCACAATAAATATTACAGATATCAACAACATAGCAACACGTCTTATGTCTATATTCCGACCGAGTGCATAAAACATCGTAACTGTATACAAAACCACCGATATAACAGGGATTATCCATTTCGTCGCAATTTCAAACTTCTTATTTTCTCCGTATTTATTTGCTTTTATATCGTTTGTAAAACAACAGAAAATCTGCAACAATGTCATTGTAACAGGCAAGCCGAAAACTGCAAACCACTTCGGAGCAAAATTATCGGGGTTGTTGTTTATGTCAAAATGAACAGCAACCATTTCGGGCAGTTTATCCCACAATGCAAGTCCCAAAAAAATCGGTAAAAGACAAACAATGCTTGTGATAATGAGCGTTTTCCATTTTATATACTTCATATCAATCATTCCTTTCTCATACTTTTTCTCATATTGTATCACGTGTAAATATTTTTTGCAACCGTTTTTTATTTGAATAAATACCACTTCTTCGGTAAAAATAAAACAGAAATCTGAAAGGAGTGCGTTTTATGAAATGCTATATTGAAATTACAGACGTGCACGCACGTGAGGTTCTTGATTCAAGGGGTAACCCTACCGTTGAGGTCGAGGTTGCAACAGATGATGCAATCGGACGTGCAATCGTTCCGTCAGGTGCATCAACGGGTGAATATGAAGCGTGCGAGTTGCGTGACGGGGACAGAAAAAGATTTGACGGCAAAGGAGTTTTAACTGCAGTTAAGAATGTGAATGACGTAATCGCCGATGAAATTATCGGTATGAATATTCTTGACCAGCGTCTTATTGACAAGACTCTACGTGACCTTGACGGGACACAAAACCTGCACAAGCTCGGTGCAAATGCAGTGCTCGGAGTTTCGCTTGCGTGTGCCAAAGCTGCAGCGTGCAGCCTCGGGATTCCGCTATACAGATATATCGGCGGTGCGAACGCACACGTTCTCCCCGTTCCGATGATGAATATTTTAAACGGCGGTGCACACGCAAACAATAACGTAGACATTCAGGAGTTTATGATTATGCCAATCGGTGCTGACACGTTCTCTGAATGTATAAGACGCTGTGCCGAAGTATATTATGAGCTCAAGCGAATACTTCACGAAAACGGCAGTGCTACATCAGTCGGCGATGAGGGCGGTTTCGCACCAAATCTCAATAATGACGAAGAAGCTCTTGACCTTATTGTTTCAGCAATTGAGCGTGCAGGATATTCGTCAGGCGAGGATTTTAAAATAGCGATTGATGCGGCAAGCTCCGAATGGGTAAATGG
>JAFODX010000086.1 GCA_017380475.1 Clostridia bacterium | reverse complement strand
GACCGTATTCAAATAGTGGGTGATGATTTGTTTGTGACTAATCCGACACGTTTAAAGGAAGGAATTATGTCGGGTGCAGGAAACTCCATTTTAATCAAGGTCAATCAGATAGGGACACTAAGTGACACTCTTGATGCAATCGAGCTTGCACACAAAAACGGCTACACCGCAGTAGTTTCACACCGCAGCGGTGAGAGCGAGGACACTACCATTGCCGACATTGCCGTTGCAGTAAATGCCGGGCAGATTAAAACCGGTGCACCGTCACGAACAGACCGTACAGCAAAATATAACCGTCTGTTACGAATCGAGGAAGAGCTTGAGGGTGAGGCAGTATATAATGATTTGAGATAGAAAATAAGGAGTTGCTGATGCAACTCCTTATTTATATAATCCTCTTAAAATTTCAATTTCTTTCTGATAACCGTCAAGCTCGTTTGGTGTTTCAAGGTAGAACGGCAAGTCACGAAGGCTGGGATGATTTATAATCCGGCTAAATGCCTCTTCACCGATATATCCGTCCCCTATTTTCTCGTGACGGTCTTTGTGTGACTCGAATGGGTTCTTACTGTCGTTTATGTGTATCGCCTTTAAGCGGTCAATGCCGATTATCTTGTCAAACTCGTCAAGCACGCCGTCAAGGTCACCCACAACATCATAGCCTGCATCATAAACATGGCACGTATCAAGACACACACCGAGTCTGTCACCAAGCTCTGTGCGGTCAATAATAGCACGTATTTCCTCGAAGTTTCTGCCGACCTCACTGCCCTTTCCCGACATCGTTTCAAGCAGGATAATCGTTGTCATTTCGGGGTACATAACCTCGTTAAGCTGTTTTGAAATAAGGTCGATACCAACTTCTGCTCCCTGCTTTACGTGTGAGCCGGGGTGGAAATTATACATCTGACCGGGCGTATATTCCATACGGCGTATATCGTCAGCCATTGTATTTTTCGCAAACTCACGTATTCCGGGGTCAGCCGCACAAGCATTTAATGTGTACGGTGCATGAGCAAGGATTTTGTCGATGCCGTGCTCTTTTGAATAGCTTAAAAATTCTTTTATATCGTTCTCGTCAATCGGTTTTGCCGCACCGCCTCTGGGGTTACGTGTGAAAAACTGAAAAGTGTTCGCATTTATTGAAACGGCAGTCTTTGCCATTTCAAGATAGCCTTTTGACGAGGACAAATGACATCCTATAGTTAACATATTGTTTCCCCTTTCAATTCGCAACATTATTATATTCTTTTTGCCAACTTTTCTACGCTCTCGCGTCTGAATTCCTCGAATCTGTCCTCCTCTATTGCAAGGCGGATATCCTCCATAAGATGGTTGTAGAAATACAGATTGTGCAGAACGCAAAGACGCATACCAAGCATCTCTTTTGCCTTGAACAGGTGGCGTATATACGCTCTTGAATAGTTACGGCACGCAGGACAGTTACACTCAGGGTCAATCGGCAACGGGTCTGTTTCGTACTTATTATTCAAAAGGTTCATTGTACCGTTCTTTGTAAATATAAACGCATGACGTGCGTTTCGTGATGCAATTACACAGTCGAAGAAATCAACGCCACGTGCTACTGCCTCGATGATGTTTGACGGAGTACCTACACCCATTAAATATCTGGGTCTATCTTCAGGTGCGTGTGGAAGTACAACATCTAAAATATGATACATTTCCTCGTGACTCTCGCCTACGGCAAGTCCGCCTATGGCATAGCCGGGCAAGTCAAGTTTCGCAATACGTTTCATATGCTCAACTCGCAAATCGTCAAAAATACCGCCCTGATTTATACCGAAAAGGAGCTGGTTTTTGTTAATAGTAGTGTCGAGTGTATTAAGACGTGACATCTCAGCTTTACAACGCTCAAGCCAGCGTGTGGTTCTGTCGACTGAATTTTTAACGTACTCATACGGAGCCGGATTTTCTATACACTCGTCAAATGCCATTGCGATTGTTGATGCAAGGTTTGACTGTATCTGCATACTTTCCTCCGGACCCATAAATATATGTCTGCCGTCAATATGCGAGTTGAATTTAACGCCTTCTTCTGTTATTTTTCTCAGTCCTGCAAGCGAAAATACCTGAAATCCGCCACTGTCTGTCAAAATAGGTCTGTCCCAGTTCATAAACTTATGCAGACCGCCCATCTGATGCACTATTTTGTCGCCCGGACGAAGGTGCAAATGGTATGTGTTTGACAGCTCGACCTGACAGCCTATTTCCTTTAAGTCCTCGGTTGACACCGCACCCTTTATTGCGGCAAGTGTGCCGACATTCTGAAATACCGGAGTCTGTACAACTCCATGCACTGTGTGAAATTCACCACGGCGTGCGTTACCGTTTTTGTGTAATATTTTAAACATAGTTATCTTTCCTGTTATATCTTATTTTATGAACATCGCATCGCCGAAGCTGAAAAATCTGTACTTTTCCTTTACTGCCTCTTTGTATGCGTTAAGTACGTTTTCCCTGCCTGCAAGTGCTGAAACAAGCATTATAAGGGTTGATTCAGGCAGGTGGAAATTTGTTATAAGGGCATCAATTACATTGAAGCTTTTGCCGGGGTATATGAATATATCCGTCCATCCGCTTGATGCTGATAACGGCATTCCGTTCTGTCCTGCCGTTTCAAGTGTACGTGTTGCGGTTGTGCCGACGGAGATTATACGCCCGCCGTTGGCTTTTGTTTTATTTATAAGCTCTGCTGTTTCTTCGGGTAGCACGTAAAATTCCGAGTGCATTTTGTGCTCGGTTATCTCGTCGGCCTTTACCGGACGGAATGTACCAAGCACTACGTGCAGTGTCACATACCCTATTTTTACGCCTTTCGCCTTTAGTCTTTCAAGCAGTTCAGGTGTGAAATGCAAGCCTGCTGT
>JAFODX010000085.1 GCA_017380475.1 Clostridia bacterium | reverse complement strand
GTACTTATTTCTCTCTCAATCGGCTTTTTTCGGAAACATCCTTTTGAGAAACACGCCTTCGCCTTCATTTTTTTTGTAAAAGCTTACGTTTTTGTCTGCGTATGCGGTTAATATGCCGCTCGAAGTCACCGCTTTTGAGTAATTCGGCAAGAACATACTGCTCAAACACCGGTACGGTGCAGGAATAAAAACCGAGCTTTTTTTCAAAGTCATTCAGAAGTGATTCGGGTAATATCATATATCCGATACGTACAGACGGTGCAATAGTTCTTGAAAATGTGTTCAGGTAAATAACCGAACCTCCATCAGACAGTGAAAATACAGAGTCCTCGTTCTTTTTTGACACTGTCAGCTCTGAATCGTAATTATCCTCAATGATATATCCGTTGCACTTTTCTGCCCACTGTATGTATTCACGCCTTTTTGATGCAGTTGCGGTGATACCGCTCGGAAAACTGTTAAACGGTGTAATATGCAGAACTGTTGCCGATGTCCTTTCAAGCTCGCTTGTTTTGATACCGTCCCTGCCAAGCTTTAACATATCGCATTTGACACTGTTGGCCCTGTATACTTTGCGTATCTTATCATAAGACGGTGTTTCAAGTGCGAATATTCTGTTGTTTCCGAGAAGCTGTATAATAAGGCTGTAGAGATATTCTGCACCTGACCCGATTATCACCTGTTCAGGACGGACAACTATGCCGTTACTGCGTGCAAGATAGGCACAAACTGCAAGACGCAGTTCAGCACATCCGTGATTCGGGGATTTGACAAGGATATTCTGGTTATAGTCTGATAAAACCTTTCGCATAGTTTTTGCAAGAACTGTGTACGGGAATTCCGATGTGGCATTATGAATATTATGATTCACCTCAATTTCGTATGGGGTATCGGAAACGGTTTGGAAATCACTGTTTTTATAAATCACAAAATAACCGCTTTTCGGTTTTGCTTCTATATATCCCTCGTCTGAAAGGAGAGCATATGCGTGCTCGACCGAAATTACACTGATGTCGGTTTCCACTGCCATAAAACGCTTTGAGGGTAGTTTTGTTCCGTACGGATACACATTGTTTACAATATCGGTCTTTATCTGCTCGTATAACTGCAGATATAAAGTTTTATCTCCGTTTTTGTTGATATGGTACTTCATCTGGTTATATAAAAAACTCCTGTTCTGAATATTTACATACTATCAGAATTCTATTATAATACAAAATATAAAATTTGTAAAGGAGATTTATGAAAATGGAAAGAAAAGGATTTGATAAAAATCTTGCAGAAAAGCTAAAGGGCGGGGTTATAATGGATGTTACAACTCCCGAACAGGCAAAAATCGCAGAGAATGCAGGTGCGTGTGCAGTTATGGCGCTGGAACGTGTTCCGGCAGACATACGTGCCGCAGGCGGAGTCTCAAGAATGAGCGACCCGAAAATGATAAAAAGTATTCAGGATGCGGTGTCAATACCGGTTATGGCAAAATGCAGAATCGGACATTTTGCGGAAGCACAAATCCTGCAGGCTATCGGGATTGATTATGTTGATGAGAGCGAAGTGCTTTCGCCTGCTGATGATAAGTATCATATTGATAAAAACAGCTTCGATGTTCCGTTTGTTTGCGGTGCAAGAGATTTGGGTGAAGCACTCAGAAGAATAAACGAGGGTGCGTGTATGATACGTACAAAAGGCGAGGCAGGAACGGGCGATATTGTTCAGGCAGTACGTCATATGCGGATGATGCAGTCGGAGATCAGTCGTATAGCATCGTTAAGAAAAGATGAGCTTTATGATGTTGCAAAGGATTTGCAGGTGCCGTTTGAGCTTGTTAAATATGTGCACGACAATAAAAAACTGCCCGTTGTCAATTTTGCCGCAGGCGGTGTGGCAACTCCGGCTGACGCCGTGCTTATGATGCAGTTGGGTGCTGAGGGCGTTTTTGTCGGTTCGGGTATCTTTAAGTCGGGTGACCCAAAAAAGCGTGCGGAGGCAATTGTAAAAGCTGTTGCAAACTACACGGATGCAAAACTCATAGCAGAACTTTCGGAGGATTTAGGCGAAGCTATGGTTGGAATCAATGAAGAGGAAATCGAGATACTGATGGCTGAAAGAGGTCAGTAATAAAAATAACTGGAAACTGTTATAATTGCAGATAATATACTTGCATAAAAATCTCAAGTGTGATATAATTGAAAAGTGCAGAATTTTATATCATAAAATTCACAGGCATACCGGATAATAATGAAAAGGAATGAGCTTGAGATGATGGAAAATGTAAGTAAAGAGACCAGATATGGTATCGAGATATACGACTATGACGGAGTGAGTTACCGCTCTGCAGTTAGTTTCGGGACGTGGAGAGTTGCTTATCTTAATCACGGTAAGGCATTTGTTGAAGAAAATTTTGAAAAAGTAGAGCGACATAATGACAGCGACGAGGTTTTTATTCTGCTCCAGGGCAAGGCAACACTCATTATTGGCGAGGAGCTTAACAGAATCGAAATGGAGCCTCATAAGATTTATAATGTTCCTGAAGGTGTGTGGCATCATATATTCACAACCGAGGGCACCAGTGTGATTGTTGTAGAGAATGAGGATACGGACAATACTGATTTTCTGTATATCAAAGAGCAATAAAACGGAGGGAAAACGATGAAAATAACAGAGAATATTTTTAATGTCGGCGTAAATGACCGTGAAATAGATTTATTTGAGGGACAGTATTGGGTAGAAAACGGAATGGCGTATAACTCATACGTTATCTGTGACGATAAGGTTGCTGTTTTAGATACTGTTGACAAGAATTTTGGTGCAGAATGGCTTTCTAATATCGGGAAAATACTTGGCGACAAAGCTCCTGACTACCTGATAGTACAGCATATGGAGCCTGACCATTCAGCAAATATTGATAAGTTTATGGACAAGTACCCGAACGCAACAATAGTTGCAAGTGCAAAGGCGTTTACAATGATAAAACAGTTCTTCGGCACAGACTACCCCGAAAGACAGATGGTTGTCGGAGAGGGTGACACGCTCTCACTCGGTGCACGTGACCTGACATTTGTAACAGCACCGATGGTTCACTGGCCTGAGGTAATCGTGACATATGATTCGCTTTCCAAAACACTTTTCTCTGCTGACGGTTTCGGCAAGTTCGGAACAACAGACGCAGACGAAGAATGGGACTGCGAGGCTCGCCGTTACTATTTCGGAATAGTAGGCAAGTTCGGTGCACAGGTGCAGGCACTTCTCAAAAAAGCCGCATTGCTTGACATCGAAAGGATTTGTCCGTTACACGGTCCGGTGCTTTCGGAAAATCTCGGACACTATCTCGGACTTTATGATACATGGTCATCATATAAACCTGAGTCAGAGGGTGTTATGATTGCATATACTTCTGTTTACGGAAACACTGCTCACGCAGTAGACCTTCTTGCACAGGAGCTTGAAGCATTGGGTTGTCCGAAGGTTGCAGTTTCAAATCTTGCAAGATGCGATATGGCAGAAGCGGTTGAGGATGCGTTCCGTTACGACAGACTTGTTCTTGCAACAACCACATATAACGGCGGTATCTTCCCGTTTATGAACGATTTTATTCATCATCTGACAGAACGTAATTACCAGAACAGAACAGTTGGTATTATCGAAAACGGTTCCTGGGCGGCAATGGCTGAAAAGAACATCAAAAAGATGCTTGAGAACTCAAAGAACCTCACATTTACCGAGGCAGGCGTTCATATCAAGTCAGCAGTGTCGGCAGAAAATGCAGAGGAAATCAAGGCACTTGCAAAGGAGCTTATGTCAAAATGAATTTTGTGAAAGAGGCTTTCCGAGCCTCTTTTTTGTTGACAAAGTTCAGTATTTATGTTACAATATGGCTATAAAATTTAATAATATCACACAGAGTGTCGGTTATACCGTTCGGGTATAGTCGGTGAAAAGGGAATGGGGTGCGAATCCCCTGCGATACCTGTCGGTGTGTGCGTCAAATGTTCTTGTGTGCGTCGGCGAAAGCCGGTCATTGGGAAACTGAGAAGGCAGTGCATAAGAATGCGGAAAAATCCATATGGCGTAAGTCACAAGACCTGCTCTGATGTCGCAACCGTAAGTGCGAATGCATAGGTTCGGCGTTTTTGTACGTGCTTATAACTTGAAGGGCGGTTATTTTTGCGTACGGATTGTGATTTGACACAGGAAAACTCAGCTGTGGCGATTTTATAAAAAAATTGCCGCAGTTTTTTATCTATTAGGAAATTACTGCTTTTGTGGCATAATTTCCTAATAGCAAAAAAGTCTACATTTTGGAGTGAGCTATGCGAACGACCATCACGATAGTGACTTTTTTATATGCGGCGTAAAACCAAGGAGGGAGAAAAATGAAAAAAAACACTATCTATGTTTTTGAGCATAATAATGCTCATCATAACAACATTTGTTTCGACGTATGTCGGAGCTGAGGAGGACTTGATTACAGATGAGGTAATATCAGGTGAAGTCGATAACACATTACCCGATACAGAAGAAAGCCCCGAACCTACAGAAGAGCCGACAGCCACACCGGATGCAGAGAGTACTGTATCAGCAGAGGAAACGATGCACAATATTGTGGAGAAGTACACGACTTACGGAATATCAGAGGATGCAAATATGCAGTGGTTTATTGCAGATTTTGTGGATTATATGTCCCTGCATCCTGAAAATGAATACACACTTACAGAAGAGGAGAAGCAGACATGTGTTGATAAAATAATAGAATCAGCAGATTCTTCAACCTCGCAGGCTGACCTTGCAAAGGCAATAATAGCGTTGCGTGCTTTGGGATACGATGCGAAAAATACATATACAAAAGACGGTGTTGCCCTTGACATCGTGGCAAAGCTCACAGACCTTATAACAGAAGAATCAGTAACAGCACCGTGGTATGAATTCACATTGCCATATGTAATGATTGCACTTGAATTGTGCGAGGGAAACGAAGAAAAAATTGAATTCCTTATCGAAACGGCATTTTTAATAAAATCTGCTTGGCAGGATACTACATGGGGAATAGACGGAGCAGCACCTATGCTTCGTGCATTAGCGCCGTATAGAGGAGATGCGGAAGTAGCAGCACTGATTGAAGAAACAGTGGGACTTGTAAAATCGTATCAGGACGAAAACGGCTCAATGGGTAATGCCGCGTCAACAGGTATTGCAATTGCAGGTCTTGCATCGGTTGGTGTTGACCCCGAAACAGTAGTCAAGAACGAAAAAGATTTGATTGACGGTCTTATGTACTGGTCAAATGCTGAATTTGACGGATTTGAGCCGACAGATAGCTCATTTGCAACAGAGCAGGGATTAAGAGGTCTTATAGCATGGAAACTATTTGCAGAGGGCAAGTATATGTATGATTTTGCGGCATATCCTGCAAACGAAGCAAGAGCAACGCTTGATGTTGCTCCGACAGCTACACCGACGCCGACAGTGAGACCGTCATACGGCGGAGGCGGAGGCGTAAGACGTACCCCTGTGCCTACTGTAGCACCG
>JAFODX010000084.1 GCA_017380475.1 Clostridia bacterium | reverse complement strand
GTACGCTGAAATTGTGGTCAACCATCCGGGAAGGGCGGTTGACCGTGTGTTTGATTACGAAATACCTGACGGACTTCTGGGACGGGTTGTTCCGGGAACGCGTGTTATCATACCGTTTTCTCAGAATAATGCTGAAAAAGAAGGTTTTGTTTTAAGAGTAAAGGAAAACACAGAGGCAAAAAGAATAAAAAAAATAATAGACGTTGCGTCAGATGAATTTGCATTTAAACCGGATATGGTTGAGCTAATTCAATATATGCATACAAGATACCTTGCTACATATATTGAACTTATACATACCATAATTCCGACCGGTACGGGACTTAAAACTGTTGAATGGATAGTTCTTTGCGAAGCTGGGCAGTTCGGAAAAACTGACAGAGACATAAAAATCCTTGAAATTCTTGAAGATAACGGCGGTGGAATGGATATATATTCTCTTATGTCTTATTTTGATACAGATATAAGACCTCGTCTTACACAGCTTGAGAAAAAGAATGCAATCAAGCGTGAATTTCAGCATAGCCGTGACATTAAGAAACATAAAATCCGTGCAGTAAGGTTGTCTGTAACGGACGACGAAGCTGATGAATATATGAACAACTCACGTTCAAAAATTCAAAAGCGGATGATTGTGATGTTAAAGGATAACGAGTTTATCTCAACTGCAGATATTGTTCGTTTCTCATTGGGAAACTACAGTGCGTTATCTGCTTTACATAAAAACGGTATTGTTGAGTTTTTTGATGTTGTTCTTGAACGGCGTGTGTATGATGAATTAACATCTCTTTCAAAACCGCCAGAGCCTACAAAAGAACAGAAAAATGCAATAACACTCATAAATGATGCAATAGATAACAAAGGAAATGAAACATTTCTTCTTCACGGAGTAACCGGCAGCGGAAAAACGGAGGTTTTTCTTCGTGCGATAGAGCATACTGTCAGCATGGGCAGAACAGCACTTGTGCTTGTCCCTGAAATCTCACTGACACCGCAGATGGTCTCAAGATTTGTTAGCCGTTTCGGTAAAAGGATAGCAATCCTGCACAGCGGCTTGTCTTTAGGTGAAAGATATGACCAGTGGTCGAGAATAATGAATAATGAAGCGGACATTGTAATAGGTGCACGAAGTGCAGTTTTTGCACCGCTTTCGGATATCGGTATCATTATTATTGACGAGGAACATTCTGAGACATACAAATCTGAAATGAGTCCACGCTATCATGCCCGTGAGGTTGCAATTAAACGTGCAGAAATGTCCGGGGCGGTAACGCTTCTTGCGTCTGCAACACCGTCAATTGAAAGCTATACTGATGCACTTTCGGGTAAGTTTAAGCTTATAGAGATGCATAAGCGCTATAATGAGGCGTCGATGCCGGAAATTGAGATAGTCGATATGCGTAAAGAGCTTGAACTTGGCAACAAGAGTATGTTTTCAAAACAACTCTATGAAGCGGTGCAGAAGAACATAAAAAACGGCGAGCAGACAATTCTTTTTATGAACCGACGGGGTTTTTCAACGTTTGTATCGTGCCGTAAATGCGGTTTTGTACCGCAGTGCCCGAATTGCAATATATCGTTGACATACCATAGTTATGATAACACTCTGAAATGTCATTACTGCGGTCATAAACAACCCAACTATACGAAGTGTCCGTTATGCGGAAGTAAGTATATAAGATATTTCGGCGGTGGTACGCAAAAGATAGAGGATGAAGTTAAACGATTGTTTCCGTCAGCATCGGTTATACGTCTTGATGCTGATGTGACCACAAGAAAAAATTCACATAAGCGGATTCTGGAATCGTTTGCAAATGATAAGATTGATATCTTAATAGGAACGCAGATGGTATCAAAAGGACTTGATTTTTCGAATGTAACACTTGTCGGTGTAATGAGTGCAGACACAATGCTCCACATAAATGATTTCAGAAGTGGAGAACGCACATTTGATGTTTTAGAACAGGTTTCGGGCAGAGCCGGCAGAGGAACAAAACGAGGCCGTGCGATTATTCAGACCTACAACCCTGAAAATTTTGCAATAAACCTTGTTAAAACACATGATTACCGTTCTTTTTACAATAAAACTGTTTCTGAACGTCAGACAATGTGGTATCCGCCGTATTCGGAGATGATTTGTATACGGTTTTCGGGAGAGAGTAATGATATCACACGCAGGGGAGCGTTTTTGTTCCGTGATACGTTCGGGGATATAAATAAGATACCTGAAAAGCTTGCAGTTTTAGGTCCGATACCGTCGGGAGTGTCGAGAATAAAGGGTAAATACCGCTGGCAGATACTCATAAAATGCGAAAATGCGGATTTATTCAATCAACGGCTCATAGATGCAACATCTGCTGTTAAAAACGACAGTCTGCTTAAGAATGTGCAGATACAGATAGACAAAAATCCAATGAATATATATTAGGAGGGTGTTTTATGGCATTAAGGAAAATGCGCTACAGAGATGACGAGGTGCTTTACAAGAAATGTAAGGAAGTCAAAAATTTTGATAAAAAATTGGAAATACTGCTTGATGATATGTATGAAACAATGCAGAAATCAAATGGCGTAGGACTTGCTGCACCTCAGGTCGGAATTTTAAAAAGAGTTGTTGTTATTGACATCGGAGAGGGCAGAATAGAGCTTATAAACCCTGAAATAATTGAAAAATCGGGTTCACAGACGGGTAATGAAGGATGTCTGAGCTTCCCCGGAGTATGGGGTGAGGTAGAACGTCCGATGTATGTTAAGGTAAAGGCGTCTGACCGTAACGGCAAAGAATTTGTGATTGAGGGCGAAGAGCTTCTTGCACGTGCAATTTGTCACGAATGTGACCATCTTGACGGGGTTGTATTCACATCACACGTAATAAAATTTGTAGACTTGGACGAGGACTAATATGAAAATTCTTTTTATGGGAACACCTGATTTCGCATCGGAGATACTTCGTGCAATATCAGAAACAGACAATGAATTAGTCGGAGTAGTATCTCAACCTGATAAACCGAAGGGCAGAGGGCACAAGCTTGTTCCGACAGATGTAAAGGTTATGGCAGAGAGTCTCGGACTCACGGTATATCAGCCTGAAACGTTAAAAGACGGTGCATTTTCTGATACACTCAATGACCTTGCACCTGATATGATAGTTGTTGCGGCATACGGTAAAATATTGCCGGAATATATCCTGAACTATCCCGAATACGGATGCATAAATGTGCACGCGTCACTTTTGCCAAAATATCGTGGTGCTGCACCGATTCAGTGGTCAATTATTAACGGCGACGAAAAAACAGGTGTAGCCATTATGAAGATGGAAAAAGGTCTTGATACAGGTGATGTTGTTTCTGTTTGCGAAACTCCGATTGGTGAATATGAAACTGCAGGTGAGCTTTTTGACCGTCTGGCAAAGCTTGGCGGTGAGCTTCTTGTAAAAACGATACCTGAAATTGAAAACGGCACTGCCGTGTATACAAAACAGGACGATAGCAAAAGCACATATGCTGAAAAAATAACAAAAGAACTGTCAATTATTGACTGGACACTCTCAAATGACAAGATTTCAAAGCTTATATGCGGTATGAGCCCGTTTCCGGGTGCAGTTACAACATATAAGGGCGAAATGTTTAAAATTTATGAAGCGGAGAAAACTAACGGTGAAGGTGAGTGTGGCGAGATCCTTGGCATAGAAAAGAACAAAGGCTTGAAGGTTGCCTGCGGTAACGGTGCACTCTACATTAAAACCGTTCAGTTCCCGGGACTTAAGCGTATGAATATTGAAGATTATGCAAGAGGTCACGAAATTGTAAACGGCGTAATTTTAGGAGATGAATAAATATGCCTTACTATTTTTATTATGATCCGACATATATGCTTGTCATAATAGGATTGATAATAACGCTTATAGCTTCTGCAAATGTAAACGGAACATTCAGAAAATATGATAAGATATCATCAAGACGTGGCATAACCGCCGCTCAGGCAGCACGCAGAATTCTTGATGCAAACGGTTTGCAGGATATCAGAATTGAAAGAGTTTCAGGAAAACTTACTGACCATTTCAGCCCGAAAGAACGCATAATAAGACTTTCGGATGCAACCTATGATTCTACCTCAATAGCGGCACTTGGTGTCGCAGCACACGAATGCGGACACGCAGTTCAGCATCAGGTAGGATATGCACCGATAAAACTCCGTAACGGAATGGTACCGTTTGTGAATATATGCTCACACCTTGCAATACCGATTATATTATTGGGACTTTTTATTTCAGCAGAGCTTGCGATGTTTGGTGTTATACTGTACTGTGCGGTATTCGCTTTTCAGATTGTGACACTGCCTACTGAAACGAATGCAAGCGCAAGGGCTATAAACACGTTATATAATATGGGAATACTCGATGAAGATGAGCTTAAAGGAACGAAAAAAGTGCTCAATGCAGCGGCAATGACGTATTTTGCGTCAGCAGCGGCGACTGCGTTGCAGGTGTTAAGACTGTTCCTCTTGGTAAGCGGAAACAGGAGAAGAGATTGATTAGTGCAAGAGAAGCGGCGCTTCTTACATTAAACGAAATTTTCTATAACGGTGCATATTCAAATCTTGCCGTTAAGGAAATGCTTGGCAAATGCCGTGGTATGGATAAAAACGAAAAAGCTTTTTATACAGGTCTTGTCTACGGTATTGTGTCAAGACATTTTACTCTTGAATATGTAATTGCGAAATATTCGTCAGTAAAATTGAAGAAGCTTGCAAGATACGTAAAAATACTGCTTGAAATAGGTATATATCAGCTTTTGTTTCTGGATAAAGTGCCGGAGAGTGCGGCGGTAAACGAAAGCGTAAAGCTTGCAAAAAAATACTGCAAAAAGGGTTCTGACAGATTTGTAAATGCAATACTGCGTGCGTTCTGTAAAGACGGATGCAAAATTGATTTTTCAGACGATTTATCTGTAAAATACTCTTTCAGCAAGGAAATGACCGAAATGTTTTGTCAACAGTTTGGTGTTGAGTTTTGTGAACAATTGATGGGAGCATTGAATGAAGCTCCGGATTTTCTGATACGACCGAATGCATTAAAAACAGATACAGAAAAACTTTCACAAAAACTTAAGGAAAACGGCATAGATAATGTTGTTACAGAATACGGAATGATAAAAGCTGATGGCTTTGATGTGGCATCTGACTCACTTTACCGTGACGGCTGCTTCAGTGTTCAGGACAGAGGTGCATATACTGCATCTTTGGTGCTTGACCCCAAAGAGGGTGAAACAGTTATTGATATGTGTGCAGCACCCGGCGGAAAAACTACGCATATTGCAGAACTCATGAATGATAACGGTAAAGTTTTAGCATTTGATATACATGAGCATAAAATTACGCTTATAGAAAATGCAGTAAAACGTCTTGGTATTATATCAGTTGAAGCAAAGGTCGCTGATGCAACCGTATTGCAAAATGATTTGGTTTGTGTTGCAGACAGAGTACTTTGTGATGTTCCGTGCTCCGGCTGGGGGATTATACGCCGTAAGCCTGATATAAAGTTTTCACATACTGCTCTTGATGAATTATATGACATACAGCGAAAGATAATCAGAAACGGTGCAGAGTACGTCAGAAAGGGCGGATGCCTTGTATATTCCACATGTACTCTGAACAAGCACGAAAACGAAGAAATAATAGCAGACTTTCTTCGTGACAACAAAGAATTTGAAAAGACTTATGAAAAAACATTTTATCCGCATATTGACGGGTGTGACGGTTTTTTCATTTGCAGGTTAAATAAGAAATGATAGATTTAAAAGATTTAGAATACCACGAGCTTGAAAGCTTTTTAGTCGAGCTCGGCGAGAAAAAGTTCCGCACTGCACAGATTTTCAAATGGCTGCATCTTGGTATTACCGATTATGACGAGATGACTGACATTTCAAAAAATCTGCGTGAGAAGCTGAAAGAAATAAGCTATGTGTCAACACTTGAAATTGAGCGAAAGCTTGTTTCAAAGCTTGACGGTACGGTAAAATATCTGTTCCGTCTGCCTGACGGGAATTGTATTGAGAGTGTAGTAATGCGCTATCATCACGGACTCACCATCTGTATTTCATCGCAGGTAGGATGCCGTATGGGATGCCGTTTCTGTGCATCTACAATCGGTGGTTTATACCGTTCTCTGACAGCAGGTGAAATACTTAATCAGGTAATCTTCGCCCAGAAAGATATGGGTGAACGAATTTCGAATATTGTACTTATGGGAATAGGCGAACCGCTTGATAACTATGAAAATGTGGTTAAATTTCTGCATAATGTAAATTACGAAAAAGGCCTGAATATCGGATTAAGACATATAACGCTTTCCACTTGCGGTATAGTTCCGAAAATATACGAGTTAGCAGATGAGGATATGTCCAGCAGGTCAGCAAAATCCATGCCGCAGCTGAGGTCCTTGCCGTAGGAGTTGACGTTCTGACCCAGCAGGGTGATCTCCCTGGCACCGGCTTCGATGAGCTGACGGCACTC
>JAFODX010000083.1 GCA_017380475.1 Clostridia bacterium | reverse complement strand
CCGGCTCTTACACGGTTGGTTACCCGTGTTCCTGAAATAGATTTTGAAATAAAAAACGGCCGTGTGTCTGAATGGCAGGCACTTGAGACCTATATATTCGAGGCAATGTCAAGATGAAGAAACAAATAAAAAATACTCTTAATCAAACAGTTTTTGGTAAAAATATTGTATATATGCGTGTGTGTGATTCCACAAACGAGCTTGCAAAACGTGAAATAACTATGCCGCACGGAACAGTTTTTATCGCAAATAAACAAACCAAAGGAAAAGGACGGCTGGGCAGAAGCTGGGAATCGGAAAAGAACAGCGGTATATATATGTCAATGCTTATTAAAGAACCGCTTCCGTTAACAGACGTTTCTCAGCTCACACTCGTCGCAGGTGTTGCGGTTTGCCGTGCTCTGGGTTATGACACAAAAATCAAGTGGCCGAACGATATTGTTATCGGAACACGCAAAGTGTGCGGTATCCTCACAGAAAAAACCGGTGATGCGATTATCTGCGGTATCGGAATAAACGTAAACACAAAATCTTTCCCGCACCACCTTTCAGAAATTGCAACATCACTTTATATTGAGTCAGGTGAGAAGTTTGACCGTGACTATATATGTGCGCTTGTCCTTAATGAGTTTGAACTGCTGTATAACCAGTTCAAAGAGGGCGGATTCGCAGAGATTTACGGTCAGTATTTTGATTTATGCATAACACTCGGTCACGATGTGGTCGCAACTCAGAATGGCGAGGAAATATGTGGGTTTGCATGCGGAATTTCACCGGAAGGCGGACTTATAATTGATACCGAAGAGGGCGAAGTTACGGTTTCGTCAGGAGAGGTAAGTGTGCGTGGAATGTACGGCTATGTATAAAGATGCAGTAAATCACTCGTATAGGGCTTCTATGCTTGCTCGCATAGACCACTATAGCCTCGCTCGCATATCAGCCCTCTCCAAGCAATTTACTACATCTTTCAAAATAAAATCAAGAGGTGATTCAATATGGCAAAAGGTAATATTTCAGTTGATTCGGAAAATCTGTTTCCGATTATTAAAAAGTGGCTTTACTCGGATAAGGATATTTTCCTGCGTGAGCTTGTATCAAATGCGTGTGACGCTATAACAAAGCTCAAAACTATCGCACTTTCAGGAGAGGTTGACACTGATAACGACTATAAAATTACAGTTACTGTTGATAAGGCAAATAAAAAGCTTGTCATCACAGATAACGGTATCGGTATGACTGCCGACGAGATTGATAAATACATCAATCAGATTGCATTTTCAGGTGCAACGGAGTTTCTGGAAAAGTATAAGGACGAAAATGATGACAGTGCACAGATTATAGGTCATTTCGGACTCGGTTTCTACAGTGCGTTTATGGTTTCAGACAGTGTGGAGATTGATTCTCTTTCATACCGTGACGGTGCAAAAGCTGCGAAATGGGTTTGCGACGGAAGTATGGAATTTGATATGACAGACGGGGAGCGTGCCGTACGTGGTACACAGATTACGCTCAATATCGCAGATGACAGTACAGAATTTCTGGAAGAGTTCAAAATCCGTGAGATTTTAAGAAAGTACTGCTCTTTCCTGCCCGTTGAGATTTATCTCGAAAATACCGACAAACCCGAACCCAAAGACGGCGAAGAACCTGCCGTACCAAAGCCGATAAACAACACTTATCCGTTATGGATGAAGAAACCGTCAGAGTGTACGGACGAAGAATACAAGGAGTTCTACACAACTGTGTTTATGGACTTTAACGAGCCGTTGTTCTGGATTCATCTTAATGTTGATTATCCGTTCAACCTCAAGGGTATTCTGTATTTCCCGAAAATCAATCACGAATTTTCAGGTGTTGAGGGTCAGATTAAGCTGTTTAATAATCAGGTGTTTGTTGCAGATAATGTCAAAGAGGTTATCCCTGAATTCCTGATGCTCTTAAAGGGTGTTATTGACTGCCCCGAATTACCGCTTAATGTGTCACGAAGCTTTTTGCAGAATGACGGATATGTTCAGAAGATTGCTTCGCATATTACAAGAAAGGTTGCTGACAAGCTTACAAGCCTTTACAAAAATGACCGTGATAACTATGTTAAGTACTGGGAAGACATAAATATTTTTGTTAAGTACGGATGTGTTCGTGATGAGAAATTCTATGACAAAGTAAAGGATGCTCTTATCTATAAGAACCTTGACGGTGATTTCAAAACGCTCGACGAGCTTACAGACGGAAAGGAAAAGGCAGAAATATGCTATGTTTCAGATGAGAAACAGCAGTCGCAGTATATAAATATGTTCAAAGAGCAGGGACTCGATGCTGTGATTCTGCCGACTATGATGGATACTCATTTCATTTCGTTTATTGAAATGAAGGACAATAACATTAAGTTTAAGCGTATTGACTCGGCACTATCTGATATTTCCGACAGTGTGGAGGAAACAGACGATGCAAAGGCTCTTGTTGATTTGTTCAAGTCGGAGCTTAATGATGAAACACTTAAAATAGAGGTGCAGAAGCTTAAGAACGATGCTGTTCCTGCAGTTATACTCTTAAGCGAGGAGTCACGCCGTATGCAGGAAATGTACAGAAGCTACGGTCAGCAGTTTGCAGGTATGGCGAATATGTTTACAGACGAGTTCACGCTTGTTGTTAATGCAAACAACGAACTTGTAACAAAGCTCCCCACACTTGATGATGACACGAAAAAGCTTGTTATAAACCACGTTTATGACCTTGCAAAGATTTCACACAGTCCGCTTGATGCTGAACAGATGAGTAAGTTCATCGCACGTTCAAACGAGTTACTAAAAAAACTTATCTGAAAAAGAGGTGCTGATGCACCTCTTTCTTTTGCACAAAAAATACTGCACAACCGAACGTGCAGTATTTTTTGTTTATTTAAAAGCAGGCCAGCTTTTATTTACCATACTCGTACAGCACCTGCATATCTTGCAACACGGTATGATGAGTTGATTGAAGAAATCTTAACTACATCACCCGTCTGCGGTGCGTGTATCATATTACCGTTACCTACATATATACCAACGTGTGTGATTCTTCCGCCGTTGCCGAAGAATACCAAATCACCCGGCTGTAAGTTTGCACGGCTTACGTATCTTCCTGCGTTTCTCTGCGATGCAGCAACTCTCGGTACAGATATACCGTTCTGACGGCATACATACTGTACAAGTCCGCTACAGTCAAAACCTCTGGGACTTGTTCCGCCCCATACATACGGTACGCCAAGATACTTCTTTGCACTGTTTACAAGTGCCTGACCTCTGCCTGCAACACCTGACGGTGCTGACGCAGTTGAGCTTGTTTCCTTTGCTGAATAGCCCAGTGCCGCAAGTCTGGCATTTTCCTGTGCTTTTCTTGCTGCTTCTGCTTTTCTTGCCTCTTCAGCCTTTTTGTATGCAATCTCTCTTATTTCCTTGTGAACTTCATTCTTTGTTACCCATTCATCCTCAAAAGCAAGACCGATGTTGATAACGTATCCTTCTGTAAGCTCGTCACCAAAGAGGATTTTGATATAATCATCTTTTGAATCTACGATGATAACCTCATCATTTGTATTTACAATACCGACACTTGCCGATTCCTTTGAAGCTGATGTTCTTACTATAAGACCGTTATCTGATGTAACCTTTGCCTTCTTATAGTGGTCATACTGCTTAGCCGCAGTCTGTGCTTCCTTCTGGTCCAGTGTGACATAGTCTTTCTTTACATAACCTGCCTCACCGTCTACTACTACCTTGTACCAACCCTCGGTACTCTCAAGAACCTCTAAATCTTCGGCTCCGCTCATTGTTCCTATTGACTGTGCCTCATCACTCGGTGATGCCTTTAACTCAGTTGCACCT
>JAFODX010000082.1 GCA_017380475.1 Clostridia bacterium | reverse complement strand
GGCACATCATAAAAATGACAATGCCGAAACGATTGTTATGAACTTTATCAGGGGAAGCGCAACAGCAGGGTTGTGCGGTATACCGTATAAACGCGGCAGCTACATACGTCCGTTGCTGGATGTCAGCCGTGAAGAAATTGAAAATTACTGTGGAGCACACTCGTTGCAGTATGTAACGGATAAAACTAATCTTGATACGGTATATACACGCAACAAAATCAGAAATATATTTATCCCTCAGATAGAAAAGGAGTTCAATCCGAATTTCTGTGAAACTATCACCGCAAATGCACAGATAATACGTGACGATGAAGCCTTTCTGACCGTGACAGCGGAAAATGAATACAGAAAAACAGTCAAAGACGGCTTTGCCGATACACAAAAGATTATGAATATGCACAAAGCTGTTGCCCGTCGTGTTATTCGTATGATGATAGCGGATGTTTCTGATTTGTATGACGTTTCGTCGGTAGTCGTTGAAAATATATATAAGCTGTGCAGTAAAAATAAAACAGGTACAGTATGCAATGTTACAAAAAATATTGTGGCAAGAATCGAATACGGAAAACTGGTTATTTCATATACTGAGGATGAATGTGAAGATTTTGCATATAAAATAAAGATTGGTGAAAGTCGTTATATTTCCGAAACCGGTTATACGGTGGAAGTAAGCTTTGCTGATGAAAAAGACAAGGAGGCAGAGTGCTTTATGCTTCCGGACGGTGTGGATTTTGTAACAGTTACCAACAGACGTAAGGGTGACCGGTTTGTGCCGTCAGGTATGTCCGGTTCAAAAAGCGTCAAAGAGTATATGATAAACGAAAAAATCCCCAAAAACCTCAGGAGCCGTATCGGGATTCTGCGTATCGGGGATAATATTGCGTGGATAATCGGTTACAGGCGTGATGAAAGGTTTAAATTTCAAAAAAACGGCATAAAAATAAAGATTATATATTGAATTTGATGTTATAATGTGATACAATAATACGGTTAATCTGGTTAACGAAGAGGTGACAGGGTGAAAAAAACTGCAAAAAACATAGGAGTATGGATTATTATCTGTGCAATCGGTCTGGCTGTATATGCGTTCTATGACCGCAGTTCGAAAAAAACGGAGGAGATTCCGTATTCAGAGCTGATGTACAGCATTAAAACCGAGCAGGTAAAAGAAATCGTAATTTCTGAAAATAAAGCTAAAATAATAAGAAAAAACAACGAAACCGGAGTAGAGTCTGAGTGCGTTGCGGAAATCCCGGGCAGTGAGCAGTTCCATAAGGATATCGGCGAAAAGCTGCTGGAGCAGGAAGAGGTCGGAGGAATCAAGATAACTTATGATGAACCAAGATTTTCGCTTATGGGTTCATTTGAGGTTGTTTTCTTCATAATACTTATATTGATTCTCCTGACGACTTTTACAAAACGTGGCGCAGGAGGTGGATTCACAAAGAGCCGTGCAAAGCTTGCTACAGATAAAAAGGATGTTACATTCGACGATGTGGCAGGTGCTGATGAGGAAAAAGCAGAGCTTGAAGAAGTGGTGGATTTCCTCAAAGACCCTGAGAAATATACAAAGCTGGGTGCTAAAATCCCGAGGGGAATTTTGCTTGTAGGCTCACCCGGTAACGGTAAAACACTGCTAGCAAAAGCTGTTGCAGGAGAAGCGGGAGTTCCGTTCTTTTCTATAAGCGGTTCGGATTTTGTGGAGCTTTATGTCGGAGTTGGTGCATCAAGAGTGCGTGACCTTTTTGAACAGGCAAAGAAAGCAAAACCTTGTATAGTGTTTATAGATGAAATTGATGCTGTCGGAAGAAAGCGTGGAGCAGGAATGGGCGGCGGACACGATGAAAGAGAGCAGACACTTAATCAGTTGCTTGTTGAAATGGACGGCTTTGCAGAGAATGACGGTGTGATTATTATCGCCGCAACAAACCGTCCGGATATTCTCGATAAGGCTCTTTTAAGACCGGGACGTTTTGACAGACAGATTGTTGTTGATTATCCTGATATAAAGGGTAGAGAAGAAGTGCTGAAGGTTCACGCAAAGAGCAAGCCTCTGGCTGAGGATGTTGACCTTAAAAAGATTGCAAAAATCACAACCGGCTATTCGGGTGCTGAACTTTCAAATCTGCTGAATGAGGCGGCAATAATTGCTGCAAAAGCCGGCAGGGAAGAAATCAGAAACGAGGATATCGAAGCTGCAAACCTTAAGGTTATGATGGGAAGCGAGAAACGCTCACGTGTGCTTTCTGATGAGGAAAAACGTCTGACGGCATACCACGAGGCAGGTCATGCAGTGGCTGCTCGTGCGGTAGACAAAACGCAGAGCGTGACGACTGTATCAATTATACCGAGAGGCAGAGCCGGCGGATTTACAATGTATCAGCCGGAATCAGATAACCGAATGTATGCATCAAGAAACGAGATGCTAAACAGAATAATCGTGATGCTTGGCGGCAGAGTTGCAGAAGCGGTTGTGCTTGACGACATAAGCACGGGTGCATCAAACGATATTGAACGTGCAACGGCGTTGGCTCGTGATATGGTTTTAAAATACGGTATGAGTGAAAAAATCGGACCTGTTTCATATGATGACGGCGGTGAAGTCTTTATCGGTCGTGATTACGGACATGCAAAGTCGTATTCAGAGAACACGGCGGCAGAGGTGGATTCAGAAATCAAAAATATTATAATGAAACAGTATGCCGAAACAGAAAAAATAATAAAAGAAAACCGCGACGTATTGGAGCGCGTCGCAGAAGCATTGCTTGAAAAGGAAACTATTACAGGCGAAGAATTTGAAGCCTGTTTTAATGAGAAGGGAGAAAACTAAAATGGCAAAATCAGTAACAAAGGATACTTTAATAGGTGAGGCTCTTATGATGAATATGGGGGTTGCAGAAATCCTTATGGCATCAGGAATGCACTGTGTGGGTTGCCCTGCATCACAGGGTGAAACAATTGAGGAGGCCTGTGCTGTTCACGGTATGGAAGTACAGCCGTTAATTGACAGTATAAACGGTTTTTTGGCAGAACAGGAAAAATAATTTAAAAATTTAAAAAAAGTACTTGCAAATCTCTTGACAGTATGTTATACTTATGATTAGTAGAGATATGGTTTGGTGTAATATCTCTTTAAATATAGTTAAAAGATGGAGGTATGGCAATGAAGAAGATTGCAATGAGTCTCTTGTCTTTGTTTTTTGTGTTGTGTGGCATGAATGTGCTTGCGGCCGAAACAGAGCAGGATGCATATTTTGGCTCTGATAATTCAGTGCATTTTGCTGATTATAATTCCGGCGTAAGCGAATATACAACAGTGTTGATACGAAAAAACAATACGACGGGTGCTGACGGTGTAGTATATGTTGACCAGCGTTCAAATGGTTTTTCGGATGCAGTTAACTTTATGCTTAAGGCAGATGCCGGTATCGGTGATTATACAGCAACGTTTGGTAATGCTGAGAATAAAACAAAAGTTGTGAAATTTTCTATAGGCAATGTGACAATAGAGTCAAACGGAAAAAAAGTTGAGCTTGACCAGAAAAATAAGATGGCAGTAGCTGACGAACCTGTTTTGCAGGAAGGTCTCTATGGTAATGAGCCTAACGGAACCTATAAAAAGGGTTTCGTATTTACGGCTAATGCAGACCAGTACAATTCTTTTAACAGATTATTTTTAGTATCAGAAGATGGTAAGTCAACTTATGGTTACTTTGAACTTGAAAAAGAAACTACTGTTACCGGAGGCAATATCGCTTACGGTATTCAGATATACAATATCCCTGAAGCTCAGAAGGGCATGAATTTGTATTTAGGGGAGGCGAGATGATGAAGAAGTATACTACGCCTCAGATGAAGATTTCGATGTTCGACGTTGAAACAGTAACAGCAGACGTAACAAATCCGTTGTCACAGCCTGTGTATGGAAACAATCTTGAAACATACATCCAGAACAAACAGAAGGTTCAGCGCAATCTTGATTTTAATAAGGCAATAAAATTCAAATAAAAAATACGAGCTGTTACGGCAGAAACCGTGAACAGCTCTGTTTTTGTATGAGAGGAGTTTTGGTATAATATGGAAATTTATAAAAATATAACGGAGCTTATAGGCAACACGCCGTTACTTGAGCTTTCGGGAATTGCAAAACAAACAGATTCAAAGGCAAAAATCCTTGCAAAGCTTGAATATTTTAATCCGGCAGGCTCGGTTAAAGACCGTGTGGGTCTTGCAATGCTTAACGAAGCCGAAAAATCGGGAGTTCTTAAAAAAGATACGGTGATAATTGAACCGACTTCCGGGAATACGGGTATAGGAATTGCGGCTGTGGCATCTGCACGCGGATACAGAACCGTTATCGTGATGCCGGACAGTATGAGCGTTGAAAGACAAAAGCTTTTAAAGGCATACGGCGCAGAACTTGTACTGACTGATGGAAAACTCGGTATGACAGGTGCGATAAAAAAAGCCGAAGAACTGAAAAAGGAATACGGAAACGCATTCATCCCCGGACAGTTTACAAATCCGGCTAACCCGAAATCGCATGAACTTACAACTGGCCCCGAAATTTGGAATGATACCGACGGTAAGGTTGATATATTTATCGCGGGTGCAGGAACGGGCGGTACGGTATCGGGTGTAGGCAGGTTTTTAAAATCAAAGAATCCCGATATTAAAATAATTGCGGTTGAGCCTGCATCATCAGCAGTTCTTTCGGGCGGTGTGGCAGGTGCGCATAAAATTCAGGGTATAGGTGCAGGCTTTGTGCCGGATACGCTTGATATGTCGGTTATTGATGAGATAATTAAAGTGGGCGATGATGAGGCTTTGTCAATGATAAAAACACTCGTAAAAGCTGATGGCGTTTTGTGCGGGGTATCATCAGCTGCGGCTGTGTGCGGTGCGATTAAGGTTGCGAAAAGAGAAACAAGCACAGGTAAAACTATAGTTACGCTTTTACCTGATGGCGGTGAAAAGTATTTATCTTTACCGATTTTTGATTGATTTTTTAGTCAGGTGACATAGATTATGTCACCTGATTTTAACATTTTGTACTATTTAATGTGAGTTTTTGTGTAAAAGTTAGTTATTTAATAAAAAAATTGTGAAATCAATTGCATTTTTTTTTGTTATGTGTTATAATTATACAGATTTTAATAATGCGGAAGTGTCGCATAAAACAAAAGGAGGACTAATCACATGGCATTCAAGTGTGAAGAAGTAGAGAAGAATTTATCAAAGCTTACTTTTGAAGTAAGTGCAGAGGAGTTTGAGAAGGCTATTGACCGTGCTTATAACAAGAACAAGAGCAAGTTCAATATCCCGGGCTTCAGAAAGGGTAAGGCACCCAAGGCTATAGTTATAAAGAACTATACAAAGGCAGTATTCTATGATGATGCATTAAATGATGTATTGCCCGACGCATACGAGGCAGCTTTGAAGGAAAGCGGTCTTGACGTTGTTGCACGTCCGGAATTTGACGTTGAAGAAATCAAGGACGGCGAGCCGGTTGTGTTCACTGCTCTTTGTACAACAAGACCTGAAGTAAAGCTTGGCGAGTACAAGGGTATAAAGGTGGCAAAAGTTGACTATACTGTATCAGATGAGGAAGTTGACAAGGACATCAATGCAGTAAGAGAGAGAAACGCAAGACTTATAAGCGTTGACGACCGTGCAGTTGAGAACGGTGATATAGCTGTTATCGACTTTGAAGGTTTTGTTGACGATGTACCGTTTGAGGGCGGTAAGGGTGAAAACTATGAACTCGAAATCGGTTCAAACACATTCATCCCCGGCTTTGAGGACCAGCTCGTTGGTGCAAAGATTGACGACCTTGTTGACGTTAATGTTACATTCCCCGAAGAATACCATGCAGAAGAGCTTAAGGGTAAGCCGGCAGTATTCAAGGTAAAGGTGAACGAGATAAAGGTTCGTGAGCTTCCGGAGCTTGACGATGATTTCGCAAGCGAGGTAAGTGAGTTTGATACACTTGCAGAGTACAAAGCTGACGTAAGAGCAAAGCTTGAAGAAAAGGCTAAGGAAAAGGCAGAGGCTGAAATTCAGAACGCTGTTGTTGAAAAGGCTGTTGAGAACGCTGAGTTCGATTTGCCGGATGCAATGGTTGAAGGTCAGATTGACAGCATGATAAACGATATGGCACAGAGAATGTCATACCAGGGTATGAGCCTTGATATGTATATGCAGTACACAGGCCAGACAATTGAGCAGATGAGAGAAACATACCGTGAGCAGGCTGCAAAGCAGGTTAGCGGAAGCCTTGTTATTGATGCTATCTCAAAGGCTGAGGGTATCGAAGTAAGCCCTGAAGAAGTAGAAATGAACCTTGTTGATATGGCTAAGAAGTACAACATGGAAGTTGACAAGCTTAAGGAGCTTATCGCAGAGCCTGAGATGGAGAATATCAAGAAGGATATGGTATTCACAAAGACTATCGAAATGCTCGCAAACAACGCAGTTGTTGAATAATTAACTTTTTGATGAATTCGGTGCAATGCAAAAAGCGTGTAACCGGTTAAGGGATTTTTTAAACAGGAGGGATAACTATGGCAACAATGCCTTATGTAATCGAACAGAATAACAGAGGAGAACGCAGCTACGATATATATTCACGTCTTTTAGAGGACAGAATTATATTCCTGGGCGAGGATGTTAATGAAACAACAGCATCACTTATCGTTGCACAGCTTCTGTATCTTGAAGCAAAAGACCCCGATAAGGATATACAGCTTTATATTAACAGCCCCGGCGGCTCAATAACAGCAGGTATGGCGATATATGATACAATGAACTATATCAAGTGCGATGTATCAACAATCTGTATCGGTATGGCTGCGTCGATGGGCGCATTCCTGCTTGCAGCAGGTGCAAAGGGTAAGAGATATGCATTGCCCAGCAGTGAAATTATGATACATCAGCCGCTTATTTCAGGCGGAGGTCTGAGCGGTCAGACAACTGATATCAAGATTTATACTGACCATTTGGTAAAGACAAAAGAGAAAATGAACCGCATTCTTGCAGAGCGTACCGGTAAGACTTATAAGCAGGTGTGCAATGATACAGAGCGTGATAACTTTATGGACGCTCTTGAAGCAAAAGAATACGGTCTTGTAGATGAGGTTATAGTATCAGCATCGGAAAGAAAGTAACTTTAGTGAGGTATTTATGAGCGATAAAATGAATGAGCATTTTTGTGCTTTCTGCGGCCGTAAGGAAGCAGAGGCAGGTCCGCTTATAATGGGCGTAGGAGCGTGCATTTGTATGGATTGCGTTGCACGTTGCTACGACATCCTTGAAGAACAGGCTCCCGATCCGGGTGAACGTGGTTTTGACTATCCTGTACAACCGCCGACGCCTCGTGAAATCAAGGAGTTTTTGGACGATTATATAATCGGTCAGGAGCAGGCGAAAAAAGTGCTTGCTGTGGCTGTATATAACCATTACAAGCGAATCAATCATACAATGGATACTGACGGTGTTGAACTGCAAAAAAGTAATATACTTATGGTCGGTCCGACAGGTAGCGGTAAAACTTACATTGTACAGAACCTTGCAAAGATTCTCAACGTTCCGTTTGCTATAGCTGATGCTACATCACTCACAGAAGCCGGATATGTCGGAGAGGATGTTGAAAATATCCTTCTGAAGCTTATTCAGGCAGCAGATTATGATATTGATGCGGCAGAGCACGGTATAATCTATATTGACGAGATTGACAAGATTGCACGCAAAAGCGAGAATGTGTCAATAACACGTGATGTCAGCGGTGAAGGTGTTCAGCAGGCGTTACTCAAAATGCT
>JAFODX010000081.1 GCA_017380475.1 Clostridia bacterium | reverse complement strand
GTGTTCGCATACAAGCACTCTTGCAAGATATTCATATATTTTGTAAGATTTATGTATTTACAAATGATAAAAATGGTTTATAATGGCATGTGATAACTGTTTTTACAGATAAATACATCACATAATATGAAAGGGTGCTGAGAATGCGTTTCTATGAAGATTTAACACACATCAGTGAAAACCGACTGCCACAGAGAGCATATTATATTCCCGAAAACGAGGGTGCATATATTCTTTTAAACGGTGAGTGGAATTTCAAGTACTATGATGCAGACTATAAAGAGGAAAAGGTGATAGAACTGTGGGACACTATTCCCGTTCCGTCCTGCTGGCAGATGTTTGGGTACGAGGATCCTAATTACTCGAATTTCTCCTATCCGTATCCTGTCGATATGCCGTATGTGCCCGATAATAACCCTGTGGGCATATATATGCGTGAGTTTGAAATTAAAAATAAAAATAACCGTCATTACATAGTATTTGAAGGTGTTTCCTCGAATGTTGAACTATATATAAATGACAAATATGCAGGATATAGCCAGGGCAGTCATCTGCAATCGGAGTTTGACATTACAGATTTTGTGAGCACAGGCAAGAACAAAGTGCTTGTAAAGGTAAGAAAATGGTGTTCGGGCAGTTATCTTGAGGATCAGGACTTCTTCAGGATGAACGGTATTTTCCGTGATGTATATATTCTCTCGCATCCTGAGGGACATATAAAAGACATTAAAGTGGGGACGGAAAATAACAAAATTATCGTTGATTTTGAAGGCAATGCAAAAATATCGCTTTATGACGGTATCAATTTGATAGGTGAATGTAATGCTGATAAAAAGGCAGAGTTCATTGTTGAGAATCCCACAAAATGGAATGCGGAAAAACCGTATCTTTACAAACTGGTCTTTGAGTACAACGGAGAAGTAATCACGCTTTCAATCGGCTTTGTTGAATATTCCGTAAACGAAGAATCAGCATTTTGCGTAAACGGAGTACCAGTCAAATTAAAGGGAGTGAATCATCACGATACACATCCGAAAAACGGCTGGTATATGACGGATGAAGACCTTATGTATGACCTTTTACAGATGAAAAAACTAAACATAAACACTATCCGTACCTCACACTATCCGCCGACGGCAAAATTCCTTAATATGTGTGATGAGCTTGGTTTCTATGTTATGCTTGAAACAGATATTGAAACACACGGCTTTATCTCCAGAGGTTATGTGGGTGGAGGATATGATGATCAGGTGAACTCCGAAGAGTGGCCGTGCGGAAGACCTGAATGGAAAGAATCATATGTGGAAAGAATGGTGCGTGCATATCACAGAGACAAAAACCATACAAGCATATTCAGCTGGTCAACGGGCAATGAAAGCGGACACGGTGAGAATCATTATGAAATGATAAAATACATCAGAGAGGTTGATAAAAAACGTCTTGTACATTGCGAGGACGCATCGCGTACAAGTGCAGAGTATCCCGAACTTTACAGACGTCCTGATATGTATTCAAGAATGTATCCGCCGATTAAAGTGGGACGGCGGCTGAAAGAGGAGACTGGTCAGTAGAAGGAATAGAAGAATATGCAACCAATCCCGAAAGAAATTTACCGTATTTTCTGTGTGAGTATTCACACGCAATGGGCAATGGTCCCGGCGATGTTATGGACTACTGGGATGTTATATATAAACACCCGAAGCTCATAGGCGGTTGTATATGGGAATGGGCAGACCATACTGTTTTAGTGGACGGTATGCCAAGATACGGCGGTGACTTTGATGAAATCACAAACGACGGAAACTTCTGCGTAGACGGACTTGTGTTCCACGACAGAAGCTTTAAGGCAGGTTCTCTTAACGCAAAGGCTGCATATCAATATGCACACTTTGAACTTGACGGTAATAAGATCAGGGTCACAAACCGTTATGATTTCACAAATCTGTGCGAGTATACTTTTAAATATGAAAGTGTAGTCGACGGTGAAATAATAGACTGCGGGTGTTTTATGCTTGACATAGAACCGAAAGAAACTGCAGAAATTGGATGTGTGACAGTTTCGGAATGCTCGCTCGGTGCGTTTGTAAACTGCTGTCTCTATGATAAAACGGGCTACGAGGTTGCATCAGCACAGCTTGAGATGGATACGCAGTGCGAAGGAATATACAAGTCAGACGAGCTTGAAGTAACAGAAACAGAACACAGCTTTACTGCAAACGGCGAAAACTTCAGATACACAATCTGCAAACACACAGGAAGGCTTGTGAGCATAATCAAAAACGGTGTTGAACAGCTTACTGCACCGGTTGAGCTTACGGTAATGCGTGCGCCGACAGATAATGAACGGAATATGGTGCATAGATGGTATAAGCACGACGGAGCATGGGGAGTCGGATTTGACAGATTGTTCTCAAAGTGTTATTCCTGCGAATCACATGCTAACACCGTGACAGTTGAGGGTTCATTGAGCCCGGTAGGGCGTGTGCCGTTCTTCAAATATACCATTGAATATTCTTTCTATAAGGACGGCTCGGTTAAGGTTAAGCTGAACGGCGATGTGCGAGAGGACTGTGTCTGGTTGCCGCGTCTTGGCTTTGAGTTCAGAACACCTTATGATAACGACAGATTTATTTACTTCGGCAGAGGTGACGGAGAATGTTACTCTGATATGAAATATCATGCAAAGGTAGGTTTCTTTGAGAGTGATGCAGATAGCGAATATGTAAACTACGCTGTTCCGCAGGAGCACGGAAACCACATCGAAACAAAGCTTCTTGAGATGCATAACGGGTTAAGATTTGAATCTGATAAAGGATTTGAGTTTAATGCTTCGCATTACAGTGCAGACGGACTTATGAGAGCAAAGCACATAGATGAGCTGAAAAAAGAAGATGCAACAATCGTAAGAATTGATTATAAAGCTTCGGGTATTGGTTCAAACTCGTGCGGCCCGGACCTCATTGAAAAATACAGACTTTCGGAAAAAGAAATCAGAGACTTTGTATTTTATATCAGTTAATATTATGGCACAAAGGAAACCGGGGAGTTTGACTCCCCGGTTTAAAATTATTCCGGAAATGCAACAACCTTTGCCATTAAATGATTACTGCTCTTCCCCTGATTTACCGTTTTTTGTAAAGTCACTAACTGCTTCCATCATAGCTGATGTTATTATCAATAGTAATCGTATTGTGCCGTTGATATATTACAAAAACAAAAACAGCTCAAAACCGTAGGTTTCAAGCCGTTCTCGTGGTGCCGATGACCGGGGTCGAACCGGTACGGGAATTTCTTCCCACGGGATTTTAAGTCCCGGGCGTCTGCCAATTCCGCCACATCGGCATATTTAGTTGTAGTTTGTAGTTCAGATGCCTGCCTGATGCTGATGCGTGGACGCGTGCGTCTGCCTGCGACTCGCATCGCTCGCATGCATAACCTCTGCCCACCAATCAAACTTCGCAAAGCTCGTTTTCATGGGGCATCGGAAATACGGACTCGCATTGCTCGCATGCATAACCTCTGCCTGCCAATCAAACTTCGTAAAACTCGTTTTCTTGGGGCATCGAAGGTTAGTTCTATGTGGGCTTCAAAGTATGGTGCAGGCAAATCGGTAAACTTTCCATCGGGACAGGCAGCGAAGGGCAATCCCGGTGTGGC
>JAFODX010000080.1 GCA_017380475.1 Clostridia bacterium | reverse complement strand
GGTCTGCTTTTTGTTTTGGAAAGGTTTCGGGACTTGAAGGGGAAGCGGTAGTGAATGACAGTCCGGTGGACTGTCAGAGCCGCGGAAGACCGAGCGCGTAGTTCGCGCGAGAATCGAGTCCTACTACTTCCACCAAAGAAAGCCTCACCCATTTTCGGGTGAGGTTTTTTGTGGGCTGTGGGACTCGAAGGGGAACGGAACAGAGCGGACTTCCGGTGGACGTCCGCGACCGTGGAAGACCGATGTGGGATATTTGCGTAGCAAATTCATCAAAGATGCCTAGCATCTTTTGCGTAGATTCGCGCGAGAATCGAGTCCTTCCGCACCACCGTGCGGCGTATATCATCAGCGCCTGCGGAGCTGGATCTCATCAAGCACCGGCGTGCATTTTTTTCTGTGGCTCGATGATAACCGCAACGAGTTGCTTGTCGAGAAATTGGGAAAATAATTGTGAGTGTGTAACGCGTGTTCATCATTCTAAAACCGCATGAAGACCTTGACTTTTTCATAAAAATCCAGTATAATATAAATATAAAAACATTGGAGGAATATAAAAATGAGAGATTACGAGCTTCTTCGCTCGCTTGACCCCGAGGTTTATGCCGCGGTTGCCAACGAGACGAAAAGACAGAGAAACAAAATTGAGCTGATCGCTTCGGAAAACTTCGTTTCCGAGACGGTTATGGAGGCCAACGGAACCACCTTGACCAATAAGTATGCCGAGGGCTATCCCGCAAAGAGATATTACGGCGGTTGCGAGCACGTAGACGTTGTTGAAGAAATCGCTATTGAGCGTGCAAAAAAGATATTTAACGCAGGCTACGCAAACGTACAGCCACATTCAGGTGCACAGGCAAACATGGCAGTATTCTTTGCTCTTTTAGAGCCGGGCGATACTGTGCTTTCAATGAGCCTTGCACACGGCGGTCATCTTAGCCACGGTTCACCCGTTAATATGTCGGGTAAGTATTTTAACATCGTACCCTACGGTGTTACAGAGGACACAAACACAATAGACTATGACGAGGTACGCCGTCTTGCACTCGAGTGCAAGCCGAAGCTTATTCTTGCAGGTGCATCAGCATACCCCAGAGTAATAGATTTTGAAAAGTTTGCGGAAATCGCAAAGGAAGTCGGCGCATACTTCATGGTTGATATGGCACACATTGCAGGTCTTATTGCTGCAGGTGTTCATCCGTCACCGATGCCGTATGCTGACGTTGTAACAACTACAACTCACAAGACATTGAGAGGCCCCAGAGGCGGTCTTATCCTCACAAACGACGAGGAGCTTGCAAAGAGATTCAATAAGGCTATATTCCCCGGAATCCAGGGCGGTCCTTTGATGCACACAATTTCAGCAAAGGCGGTATGTTTTGGCGAGGCATTAAAGCCGGAGTTCAAGACATATCAGGAGCAGGTTGCAAAGAACGCACAGGCGTTAGCGGCACAGCTTGTTAAAGAAGGTCTGAAGCTCGTTTCAGGCGGTACGGACAACCACCTTATGCTTGTTGATTTGACTGACACAGGCGTAACAGGTAAGGAAGCAGAAAAGATGCTTGACGAGGTTGGTATCACAGTAAACAAGAACGCTATCCCGTTTGACACAAAGAGTCCGTTCATCACAAGCGGTATCAGAATCGGTACACCTGCAACAACATCACGCGGTTTTGTTGAGGAGGATATGGTTGAGGTTGGTAAGCTTATCGGCCTTACAATCAGAGATTTTGAGAACTCGCAGGACGAAATAAAAGCAAGAGTAGCAGCACTCTGCGATAAACATCCGCTTTATTAAGAATAAAAACATACTTACGGTGCGTTGCTCCGAATGCTATAGTGTAGTGAAATGCATTCTCCGCAACACACCGCAAGTAGTTTAATGAGCTTTTTTCAATTTTTGAAAGGAAAACATTTAAACAATGGACTTTAAGGAACATATTATTGACAAACTACAGAAGCTTACAGGTCTTGAGCTTGAAGCAATAGAAAAGGCAGTAGAAACACCGCCGGATGAGAAACTGGGCGATTTGGCGTTCCCGTGTTTCCCGCTTGCAAAGGTGATGCGAAAAGCACCGCCAATAATCGCACAGGAGCTTAAAGAACAGCTATCAAGCGACGAAACAATCGCACAAGTTGATGCTGTGGGCGGTTACCTTAACTTTTTCTTCAATAAGGCGATGTTCATTTCAGATACAGTCACAGCTGCAAGAAAAGCTGGCGAGGACTGGGGAAAATCGGAAATGGGCAACGGCAAAACCGTGCTTGTTGAATATTCATCACCTAACATCGCAAAGCCGTTCCATATAGGACACCTGTTCTCAACGGCTGTAGGTAACTCACTTGCAAGAATATACAAATTCCTCGGCTACGATGTTGAGTCTTTGAACCATTTAGGCGACTGGGGAACACAGTTTGGTAAACTTATAAGTGCATATAAACGTTGGGGCGATGCAAAGCTAATAGAGAAAGACCCGATAAACGAGTTATTGAAAATATATGTAAAGTTCCACGAAGAAGCTGAAAAGGACCCGTCTCTTGAGGACGAGGCACGTGAGTATTTCAAAAAGCTTGAGGACGGCGATGCCGAAACAACAGAGCTTTGGAAATACTTCAAGGACCAGAGCCTTGTAGAGTTCAAGCGTGTTTATGATATGCTCGGAGTTTCGTTCGATTCATATAACGGCGAGGCGTTCTATTCAGATAAGATGGACGAGGTTGTAGATATGCTGCGTGCGGCTGACATTCTTACAGAGAGTGAGGGTGCACAGGTAGTTGATTTGTCGGATATGAATATGCCTCCTTGTATAATATTGAAATCCGACGGTGCAACAATCTATGCTACACGTGATATTGCGGCAGCGCTCTACCGTCACAGAACATATAATTTTGACAAGAACATATACGTTGTCGGTCTTCCGCAGTCATTGCATTTCAGACAGATTTTTGAAACAATGAAGCGTGCAGGCTGGGAATGGAGCAAGGACTGTCACCATGTAGGCTTCGGTCTTGTAAAGCTTCCGGGCAAGAGTATGTCAACACGTCACGGCGATGTTGTATTCCTTGAAGATGTTTTGAACGAGTCAATTGAAAAGACACGCTCAATTATCGAGAACAACGGTGCAAACGTGGATGATATCGACGATGTATCAAAGAAAATCGGTATCGGTGCAATACTCTATACATTCCTTAAAAACTCACGTGAAAAGGATATTGTATTCTCATGGGATACAATGCTTGACTTTGACGGTGAGAGTGCACCGTACTGTATGTACGGCTATGCAAGAGGTAAGAGTATCCTCCGCCGTGCAGAGGGCATTGATTACAGCACAGCAGACCTCACAAAGGCGGTATCTGACGATGCATATACGCTTGTAAAGCTGATAAACTCATTCGGCGACGCTGTAGCAGATGCGGCTGACAAGAACGAGCCGTTCTATGTAAACAGATATGTAACAGGTCTTGTAAAAGCATTTAATAAATTCTACAACACCAACCCGATTATGCGTGATGATGTAGACGAAGAAACGAAGAAAGCACGTCTTGCAATTGTTGATGCAACGTGTACAGTTATTAAGTCTGCACTCTATTTGTTGGGTATTGAAGTAG
>JAFODX010000079.1 GCA_017380475.1 Clostridia bacterium | reverse complement strand
GTGCTGAGTTTATAAAGATGCTTTGTAAGCACACAACTGAAACAATTATTGAAGTACTTGCATTTGCACTTGCACGTCAGCTTATTGTCGGTCATGCATCGGTATGGGAGAATCTTGTAACAGTAGTTGCAATAGCAATACTGTTCGGTATACGCCGATTCTTATTAAAACCGCACGATATGGTTGAAACCCCCGACGGACTTGTGGAAATAGAGGAGAAAAAAGATTGATGGAATATGTAAAATACAGATTAACAGATGACGAATATATCCCTGCTATAGTTGAACTGGGAGAAAAAAGTACTCCCGTGTGGCGGCAGAATCGTTGGGACAAAGGCGAGTTTTCGGAGTACATAAGAAATAACGGATGTGGGCACTGTTGCGCGGCAATGGCGGCAACATTAAATGGTGTCAGCATAACCCCATATGAAGAATATGAATATTGCCGTAAAATGTGGGGACCCCCTAAACTGTCTCAGCGTCATTATATGAGCATTAGCGGCATAACAAAGGTGCTGAACTCGCTTGACATTCCTGCGTTTTGTTACGGTGTAAAAGGCCGTCAATATCCGGAAGTCGGCGAGCAGATAACCGAATCTCTGAAGAACGGTAAACAGGTGATCTTTTGGTCAAATCCGTCAGACGACTTCCCGGAAAATCCTTTTTCAAAGGGTGAACACTATGTTATGGCTGTTGGCTTTGACGAAGATGGCAGGATAGTTGTTGCAAACAGCTCTGAAAAATGGACGTCAGAGGGGATTCAGAAAGTAGATATAAATACAATTCTTCGTGCACTTCGTAAAGATTGTGACCCTGCGGACAAAACGTGGGGTGACTCAGACAATCACGATTATTGTGCGGGGTATATCATTGTCGGATAAATAAAGGAGGAATTACAAAATGAAAAAAGGAAAAGTTATTGCATTATTGCCGATAGGCGTATTTTTGGTATTATACCTTGGAATGGGTATAACATTTGAATATGTTATGAAAATCCCGATGGGTTTTTATAATGTTCCAATTGTAGTTGTATTTTTGGTGGCATTACTTGTTGCGTGTCTTCAGAACAAAGAACTGAAGTTTGACCGTAAGCTTGAAATTATGGGACAGGGAATAGGTGATAAGAATATTGTAACTATGATTCTTATATTCCTTTGTGCAGGAATATTTGTTGGTGTTGTAGGAAGAAGCAGTGCAGAAAGTGTTGCATACTTTGTTCTGTCAATTATACCACCAAGATTTGCTGTGTGTGTTATATTCTTGGTAAGCTGTTTTGTATCAACGGCAATGGGAACATCAGTGGGAACAATTACCTTGTTGACACCTATTGCAGTTGCGGTTTCGACGGCTTCCGGCTTTTCGCTTCCGCTATGTGTCGGTTCGGTTATGGGTGGTGCAATGTTTGGTGATAATCTTTCGTTTATTTCGGATACAACCATTGCTGCTTGTAACGGTCAGGGTTGTGCGATGAAAGACAAGTTCCGCACAAACTTCGCAATAGTATTGCCTGCGGCAATTGTTACAATTGCAATTATATTTATTCTTTCTCTTAACTCAGACATAAACACAATAGAAATCAAGGATTATAACCTTATTCAGACAATTCCGTACATACTTGTTCTTGCAGGTGGAATAATAGGCATCAATGTATTTGTCATTCTGCTTATCGGTATACTTACGGGCGCAGTTATAATGCTTGCAACAGGCGCACTTGATTTTCCGACAATGCTTTCGCAGATGGGCGGCGGTGCATCGGGAATGTTTGAAACTGCAATGGTGGCAATACTTGTTTCTGCAATATGTGCACTTATCAAGGAATACGGCGGTTTTGATGCGCTCTTAAACGGTATCAAGCGTGTATTCAAGGGTAAAAAGGGCGGACAGCTCGGTATGGGTCTTTTAGTTGGCGCAATGGATATCGCAACTGCCAACAACACAGTTGCAATTGTAATGGCTAACCCGATAGCTAAAGAAATGGCAAACGATTACGGCATCTCGTCGAGAAAGACTGCATCAATTCTTGATACGTTCTCGTGTATATTCCAGGGTGTAATCCCGTACGGTGCGCAGATGCTTGTAGCAATCTCGGCAGTAAACACAATGGGTCTTGAAATTTCGGCATTTGAGATTATGCCAAATCTTTTGTACCCATATATGCTCCTTTTAAGCTCGCTTGTGTTTATGTTCTTTGTACCCGAAAAGAAAATGAAATAACAAACAACGGCAGTTCACAGAAACTGCCGTTTTATGTTAAAATATGCTTGCAATAAGAAGATAAAAATGGTATAATTAGTTATCAAAGAAAATTTGAAAGAAAAATGGGGATTTTTTATGAATGTTTTAGCAATCGGATGTCATCCTGATGACATTGAAATCAACTGCGCAGGAACATTGGCAAAGTGTGTAAAAAGAGGCGATAATGTTACTGTTTGCCATGTATGTAACGGTAATCTGGGACACGTTATTATAGAGCCTGATGAATTGGCAGAAATTCGTAAGCAGGAAGCGATAAATGCAGGTAAGCTTGCAGGTATCAAGGTTGTTACTTGTGACATCGGAGATTTGATGGCGTATGAATCAAGCAAGGAACAGCGTGATAAGGTGGTTGATATAATCCGTGAGGCACAGCCTGATTTTATTATTACTCACGCACCAAACGATTATATGCCTGACCACGTTGCGGTAAGCCGTCTTGTGTTTGATGCATCATTTGCAGCAAGTGTACCGCATTATGAATCAAAGGTTATGACACCGTCACAGGTTACACCGATTTTCTATATGGATAACCTTGGCGGAAATGAGTTTTTGCCGACAGAATATGTTGATATTACGGATGAAATCGACCTTAAGCTGGAGATGCTTGAATGTCATGAAAGTCAGCTGAAGTGGATGCGTGAGCATGATAATATCGACTTTGCAGATATGGTAAAGACCATTTCAAAGTATCGTGGTTATCAGTGCGGTGCAACATATGCAGAGGCATTTTCACAGTGTATGGTATATCCTAAGCCTACAACAAAGAGAATGTTACCGTAAGTTTTATAACAATTGAAATAATTATTAAATACTAATTTTAGAGGTTTACTATGAAATATTCAAAACAGTTTAATGAAAAAAAAGAAATGGTACAGTCAAAATATGTATGCGCAGGTTTTGACGGATTTATAGATTATGTGGTTAAGCCTGTTAAGACCCGCACAGACGAAAACACCTGTACATATTTTCCGACTATTGATAAGTTTGGTGAAAAGGTTACAAGTCTTGCAGGAATAAGCGGAAATATCGAGCTTGTTTTTGAAAGAACGGATTTTGGCGGATGCGGTCCGCATTATATTAACGGTCTTGCCAATATGGGCGTGAATTGTACCTGTGTTGGTGCACTTGGTTATCCGGAGGTTAACCCTGTGTTTGATATGCATAAAAACTGCAAAACAGTAACTGTAAGTGAGCCGGGATACTCATATCTTTTTGAGTTTGAAGACGGAAAAATTATTATGAGCAACATCAAGGAAATCAGTCAGCTCAGATGGGATGATTTGATTGAGCGTGTAAGTGTTGAAGAATTGGTTAAATATTTTGAGGATGCAGATATTATCACTCTTGTAAACTGGAGTTATCTGGTGCATTTTCATGAAATATATGAAAAGTTCTTTGAAATTGTAATGCCAAAACTTAAAAAGAAAGACAGAAAGATATATATAGACATTGCCGATTGTGCAAAACGCTCTCCTGAGGAGATAAAGGCGGCACTTAAAATGTTTGGTCGTTACAGTGAGTATGCACCGACATATCTCGGTCTGAACAAAAGTGAGGCTATGGTAATGCACTCTGTTTTGTGTGAAGGCGAATATGAAGGTTCTTTGCCTATTGCAAGGGCTATTAAGGAATACTCCGGCATAGGAACAGTTATAATTCACCCGATTGACAGTTCAGCTGCAGTATTTGATGGCGGCGAGGTAGAAGTACAGGGAGTCTTGTGCGAAAAACCAAAGAAAACTACCGGTGGCGGCGATAACTTCAACTCAGGTTTTTGTGCAGGATTATTGGCAGGTCTTGATGTAAAGAGTTGTCTTGTATCCGGTATGACAACATCATACCTTTATGTGAAAAATGGTAAATGCAATAGCTTTGACGATATTTGCAAAGCAATGGAAATGTACGACGACAGAGTATAAAGTCTGTATGGAATGAAATGGAAATACAATGATAGATAAGAAACTTTCAGAGCGAGTGGATGAATATATTGCATCACACAGAGATGAGATAATAGACAATTTAAGAGCATTGGTTGAAATCCCTTCCATAAGAGGCGAGGAACTACCTGATGCACCGTTTGGCATAGAGAGCGACCGTGCATTGGTAAAATCTATGGATATGTTTTCTGAAAACGGATTTGAAAGCCGTATTGCAAAGAGTCGGAAGTACGGTATAGCTGAATTTGGTCAGGGCGAGAAAACACTCGGTCTTTTCGGACATTGTGATGTTGTTACAGCGGACGGTGAATGGCTTTACGGCGAACCGTTCAAGCTGACAGAGCGTGACGGCTTTTTGGTAGGCAGAGGCTGTAATGACGATAAAAGCGGTATATTGGAAATGCTATATGCTGCAAAAATGATAAAAGAGCTTGACATTCCCATAAAAAACAGACTTTTGTTCTTTGTTGGTGCGTGCGAAGAGGACGGAATGGATGATATTGCAGATTTTGAAGTAAACGAAGAGATGCCTGATGTATCTCTTGTACCGGATGGTGAGTATCCGTACTATTGTGCTGAAAAGAGTCTTACCCGTCTGATGCTTGAATCATGCACACCGTTTGAGAATATCAAGGACATAAACGGTGGAAAATGCTATAATGTTATTTTAAGTGATGTAGATGTTACATATGTTGATGGAAGTGAAGTAGCGGTTTCAGGTATCAGCGGACATGCGGGAAGACCTGAGGGTTCTATAAATGCGTTTGTGAAGTACGTAGAATCAGCACTTACTGATTCACGACCGTCAGATTCAGATAAGGAAATTTTAAAGGATGCATATGATATTTTAGCGGATTACTATGGCGGTGGTCTGGACATAGCTCTTGATGATCCGTTCTGGGGCAGGAATACCTGTGTAAACGGAATGGTGAGTGTTAATAACGGAAAGCTATGCATATCACTTGATATGAGATATAATCCTGTAACAAGTACAGAAGAACTGATGGAAAAAATTCACAAACGAATTGATGGAAAGTGGAATATAACAGAAAGTATATTCAAACCGGGCTACAGAAACGATGAGGAAAGCAAAATCGCACTGACGCTGCGGAATGTGTATTCTGCTCTTTCAGGCAACGAATGTGATTGCGGAATAATGACTGCCGGCGGAACATATTCAAAGTATCTCAGAAATTCGTTCCCGGTAGGAACAGTTATGCCTCATCCTGAGCTTAATCACGGTTTTAAACCGGGTCACGGCGGCGTTCACGCACCTGATGAGACAATGAGCGAAATAGGCTTTCTTGAAGCAATAAAAACACTTTTATTCTCAATAACAGAAATTGACAAAATATTATAAATACAAACGAAAATGAGGTAGGAAATGGATATAGCAGAAATAATCGGACAGATATTGGGATTTGTTGCAGTTATATTGGGATTTATTTCGTATCAGGTAAAGACTGACAAACAACTGTTGTTTGTACACTTGCTGACATGTGCAGTTTTTTCAGTACACTATTATTTACTCGGTGCAATCCCTGCGGCGATTTT
>JAFODX010000078.1 GCA_017380475.1 Clostridia bacterium | reverse complement strand
ACGGCAGACCGTGCGGAGTTGCAGGAATAGGCAAGAACTTTGCATTAAAGAGCACAGACGGTAAGAGCTTGTATCTTTTCGTTTATGACCTTGCAATCAAGGGTGACGACAACGTAACAGTCGGTGGAAAATACAGAGGTGCTTATGCGTTCGGCGGTGTTCAGGACGAAATCGAATCTGTTAAATGGATGGATAATGACGAGGAATTGTCATTCGTTCAGGGCGATAATATGCTTGCTGTTGACTTCACAGGTCAGCCTTACGGAAAGTCATACCCCGTAAGAGTTGCAAAAGCAGTTATAAAATAAGAAAAAACATTGAAAATACGGCATTTTTTGCCGTATTTTTTCTTTACAAAAGATAACTTTTGTGGTACAATAAGGTTATAATGTTATCGTGGGGGATTTTTCGGATGAAATCAGTAGAAGAAAGGCTCAAAGGGTATCAACCTTTGTGGGAAAACTGGCGGTATACCGGCGAGTTTCTGGGCAAAGGCGGTATGTCGAGCGTTTTTGAGATTGAGCATAACGCATACGGAAGCAGAGATGTATGTGCATTAAAAATTATTGAAGTCAAAACCGCATCAGACGGCCGTGTGCGTATCCCGAATGATATACTCAACGAAATTCAGATTATGCGTAATCTTTCGGACTGTCCCAACATAGTAAGATACTATGACGATACTACCCGTGAGGTGTTTGATGATACAGGTGCACTTTCGGGTGTTGATATTCTTATCAGAATGGAAAAGCTACGCTCTATCAATGAGCGTACAACGCTTTCTGAAGCAGAGGTTATAAAGCTTGCAAAGGATATGTGTAATGCACTTATATATGTCGGCAAAAAGAAAATCATCCACCGTGACATAAAACCCCATAATATATTTATCGACGGGTCGGGCAGATACAAGCTCGGCGATTTCGGTATTTCAAAAATAGTTTCGGAATATTCTGTGAAATACACAATGGAAATAGGTACGCAGGCATATGTTGCACCTGAGATGTACAAGGGTGATAAGGGCGGTAAATATGATGTTACTACAGACATATACAGCCTCGGACTTGTGCTGTATGCGTTTTTAAACAATAACAAGCTCCCGTTTGAGGATACAGAAGCCAATATGGGTACGGCAATTCACCGCAGACTTAACGGCGATTCGTTCAGTGAGCCGGCAAACGGCAGAAAAAAGCTTAAAGAAATCGTTATGAAGGCATCCAGCTATAACAGTGCTGACCGTTACCGTGATGCAGAGGAGATGCTTAAGGATTTAGAAACACTTGATAAACCCAGACACGAAAAATATATCGCAGACCCATATATAACAATTCCTGCAAACGAAGACGAGAGTGATGAGGGTATTATATACTATGACCCTGTTGCCGCACATTCCAAAGACGTGGCAGAACGCAGAATTGAAACAGTGGTTGCAAAAAAACCGCCCCGTGAAAAACGTGTCGGACTGAAACTGTCAGGCTCGTTCGGACACAGTACCGAAAAGACTAAATCAGCTGTTGTCCCGACAGAGGTTAAAGAAACTAAAGTGGTTTCTCCGCACGAGATAAAAACCCCGTCAAAAGGCGGACTGAGAATGTCAAAATCATTCACTGACAAGAAAGCATCAGAAACGGAAGAAACAGCAGTACGTCCGTCATCTGATTCGGTAACGGAGGAAAAGTCTGCCGGTACAATGTTTAAAAGGAACAGAAAACTGTAATATACAAAAGTATGAATTTTGGTGGTAGATAGAATGAATAGTGAATATTTAGAAACACGCAGGTTCATAAACCCTGAAACAAAAGCGTGTTTGTTGATTATTTCTGATTTAAACAGTGAAATAAGGGCAGAGCAACTGTTCAGAACTGTCGTAATAGGCAGAAAAACACCTGAAAATGAACCTGATATAGCAATAGATTCCCCGATAGTATCAAGAATGCACGGCGAAATAACAGTGCTTAACGGCGAATATTATTACAGGGACCTTAACAGCCTTAACGGTACATACATAAACGGTAAGCGTCTTGCAAAAAGAGACGATGAAAGCACATACGGCTGGAAGCTTACAGACGGCGATGTTATCAGAATAGACAGAAAAACACTCGATTCACCGCATAAGGATGCTGTAACAATGGTTTTCACCCGTTCAAACAGTTCTGTTTTCAACTGGAAAAGAATAAAACTCAACCCCGAATCGGTTTTCCCGATTGGCAGAGGGGACCGTAACAGTATAAATCTTGACAGAGCACATATTTCGAGAAAACACGGTGCAATTATGATGCGTGGCGGAAAATGCTATGTAGAGAACTACGGCGGTAAAAACGGCATAGCGGTCAATAACAGGTTTGTTGAAGGTATAGTTTTGCTCAATGACCGTGATGTTATCCGAATATGTGATACATATATGGTATATGAAAAGGACACTGTTATTTACAGCAGCGGTATTGCAACGGGCGAAGGTCTGGTTGTGGATATTTCAGAAACAACTGTTGCTGACGGTCTTGGTAAGAAAACTCTCTTAAAAGACATTCACGCAGAAGTGAACCCGGGCGATTTTGTTCTTATAATCGGCGGTTCGGGTGCGGGAAAGTCTACGTTTATTAACTCTGTACTCGGCAAATACAAAATAGTCGGCGACATCAAGGTTGGCGGACACCACACATCCGAGGGCAGTGAGATTACGTCAAAAATTGCATATGTTCCGCAGACGTTACCGTTACGAAAAGAAGAACGGCTGATAGATGTCATAACAGACACTGCAATTCTCCGTATGAACGGCAAAATGAGCCATTCACAGCGTAAGAAGTTCATAATGGAAACTCTTGAGTCGCTTGGCCTTGCCGCAAAAGCAAAAATGGAGATTAAAAAGCTCTCAGGCGGTGAACAGCGTCGTGCGGCGATAGCAAACGAGGTTGTAACAAACCCCGACATATTCTTCCTTGACGAGCCCGACTCAGGTCTTGACCCGAAAAGTGGTATGGAGCTTATGAATAACCTGAAAAATCTGTCCGGCAAGGGTAAAATAGTAATGCTTATTTCGCATAACTATGCATCATACCCCAATCCTGAGAAGATATATACAAAGGTTATAATACTTGCCAAGAGTAACCGTGACGGTGTGGGCCGTCTTGCGTTTATGGGCAGTGTCCCCGAGGCGTTGTATTTCTTTGGAGTTAAAGAGCTTAAGGACATAACAAAGCTCATAAATCCGAAATCTGAAAACGGCGACGGGCGTGCCGATGAATTTGTTGAACGGTTCAGAAGGGAGTATATGAAATGAGAGCACTGCAGGTAATGATATATACGCGAAAGTTTTTGCGTACTCTTAAAAAAGAAAGTATCGTATCCATTATCATCGGAATAGTAATAACAATTCTTGTAATGGCAATA
Organism: Clostridia bacterium; assembly: GCA_017380475.1. Taxonomy (GTDB): domain Bacteria; phylum Bacillota; class Clostridia; order UBA1381; family UBA1381; genus Ornithomonoglobus. The sequence goes on along the minus strand of JAFODX010000078.1, from coordinate 9,881 downwards.
ATAGGCGAGGATATGTTTGAAGAATACGGCGGTACTGTAAAAGGCTTTTTCTGTATCGTGTCGGTTTGTATATGGGTAGGAATATTTAACTCCATCCAGCTTGTGTGCCGTGAAAAGAACGACATTGTAAAGGATGAGCTTGACAAATCACTTCACGCATCCTCGTATATGGCGGCGCATTTCATATACCAGTTCTTCCTCTCACTGGTTCAGGCAATAATAATATTTGCAATATTCTGGATATTTGTACACGATTCGCAGTACATAAGCGGAAACCCGCTATCGTATATGTTCACAATATTTCTTATAATCTACGCATCCGATGCTATGGGTTTTGCAATATCCTCTGCAGTTCCCACACCGATAGTTGCAATGACGGTAATGCCGTTATTCCTGATAGTACAGCTTCTTATGGCAGGCGTACTGTTTGATGCACCCGAGGCACTTGCCGCACTCACGGTAAGCAAATGGGGCATGGCATCATTCGGCAGAATCGGCAGTCTTTGGGGTATCATAATGCCGTCAAAAGAGGGAGAAAAGATTACAGAGGGCGTCAATGAAGTGCTTTCGGGTATGGGTATGCCTGAACAGACAACCGAGCTTACCGCAATAGAGGAGCATGGTATGTTTGACGGCTCAACAGCAGTTTCGTGGGGTATAATGGTTTTGTTTATTGCCATTTTCTTCGCAATAAGCGTTCTGGCACTTAAATTCACTACACGCAAACTGAAAAAATAATGAAACTTATGACAAGAGATAAAGAATTTTATAAACAGTTTTTCGCACTCTACTGGGTGCTTGTACTGCATAATGTAATTATATTGGGTGTTAATCTTGCCGATAATATAATGATAGGCTCATACAGCGAAACCTCGCTTGCCGGTGTTGCGGCGGTCAATCAGATACAGTTTATTTTTCAGCAGATAATACTCGGCAGCGGAAATGCGCTTGTTATTTTAAGCAGTCAGTACTGGGGACAAAACAGAACAGATGAAATAAAACGTATTTCGCTTTCCGCAATGATAACAGGTGTAGGAGCAGGAGTTCTGCTTTTTACAGCTGCTGCGATAACGCCTGATGGTATAGTGGGTCTTTTCTCACCTACAAAGGCGATAATTGAACAGGGTGCAGAGTATCTGCGTATAATCAAATACACATACGTTGTATTTGCGATGACGAATATACTTTTAGCAACACTGCGAAGTACGGAAACGGTAAAGATAGGCTTCTATATTTCCCTTTCCACGCTTATTATAAACTGTTCTATAAACTATCTCCTGATAGAAGGACGGTTCGGCTTTCCGGAGCTTGGTGTTACGGGTGCGGCAATCGGAACGCTCACAGCACGTATTGTTGAGCTTATAGCTGTTATATGCTACATAGCCTTTGCTGATAAAAAACTGCGTATCAGACTTAAAGAATATTTTAAGTTCGATAAAAAGCTTTTTGGTGACTATTTCCGTCTCGGGCGGTCAATAGTAATAGTGGATGCATTATTCGGTGTATCAACTGCACTTCAGAGTGTTATACTCGGTCATATGAGCGACAGCGCAATTGCGGCAAATGCAGTGTCCACAAGCCTTTATCAGACACTTAAGGTAATGTCGGTAGGTGCGTGCTCGGCAACTGCTGTTATAATAGGCAAGACAATCGGCGCAGGTGCAATGGACAAGATAAAGGAATATACAAAGACGCTTCAGATTATGTTCCTTATAATCGGTGCAGTGCTTGCAACGCTGTTGTTCGTAATCCGTATCCCGATACTTGAAATGTACAACCTATCCGAGGAAACGAGATATTATGCCAATGCATTTATTCTTGTTCTGTGCGTTGCAGGCTTTGGTATGTCGTATCAGATGCCGACCTGCTGCGGAATTGTACGTGGTGGCGGAGATGCGAAGTTTGTACTTAAAAACGACCTTATCAGTATATGGCTTATAGTATTGCCTGTATCGTATCTTGCGGCGTTTGTGTTTGAATGGTCGCCGATTATAGTGGTTTTCTGCCTGAATGCAGACCAGATTTTCAAGTGCGGTGCAGCGTTCTTTAAAGTCAACAGTTATACATGGATAAAAAAACTTACAAGATAATACAGAAGGTGAATTAAATGTTTAATGTGGTTCTGGTCGAACCGAGAATCCCGCAGAACACGGGAAATATAGCAAGAACGTGTGCAGCAACGGGTTGCGGTTTGCACCTTGTCCGTCCGATGGCGTTTGAGATAGACGATAAAAAACTAAAACGAGCAGGTCTTGACTACTGGCAGTATCTGAATGTTCAGTACTATGACGGACTTGATGATTTTTTCGAAAAAACTGCATCTGAGAATGCACGGTATCATTATGCGACAACAAAGGCACCGCATACATATACCGAGGTTACTTATACGGATAATGACTATATACTTTTCGGAAGAGAAGATGCAGGTCTCCCCGAAGAGTTGTTATATAAAAACGAAGAGCGTTGCATAAGAATCCCTATGATAGAGGAAGCACGCAGTCTTAATCTTTCAAACTCGGTTGCCATTATTGTCTATGAGGCAATGAGGCAGGTCGGATTTGAAAATTTAAAGAATCTGGGACAGCTGACAAAGTTCCACTGGTAAAGGAGAGAGCATTATGAAATACATTGTAATTTTAGGCGACGGTATGGCTGACTATCCCGTACCGCATTTTGACGGAAAAACAATTCTTGAAGTAGCAAACAAGCCGACTATTGACTATATGTCACGTCATGGCGAGCTTGGAATGTGCAAAACCGTTCAGGACGGAATGAAACCTGGTTCCGATGTTGCAAATCTTTCAGTTATGGGTTATGACACGTCAAAGTGCTATACAGGCCGTTCACCGCTTGAAGCGGCATCAATCGGGGTTAAGATGCTTGATGATGATGTTACATTCAGAACAAACCTTGTAACACTTTCAGACGAAGAAGATTATGTGAAGAAGACAATGGTTGACTATTCTGCAGGCGAGATAACCACAGAGGAATCAACCGAGCTTATAAAAGCAATAGCAAAAGAGCTTGACACAGATAAAATCAAGTTCTATCCCGGCATCAGCTACCGACACCTTTGCGTATGGAACGGCGGTTCAACTAACGTTGAGCTGACACCTCCGCACGATATTTCAGACAAGTGCGTTGGCGAGTATCTGCCAAAGGGTGACGGTGCAGAAAAGCTCTATGAAATGATGCGTGCATCGGAGAAAATATTAAAAGACCACCCGATAAACAAAAAACGTATCGAAAACGGCGAAAATCCTGCAACATCAATCTGGGTATGGGGCGAGGGTACAAAGCCGTCAGTTGATAACTTCTATGAAAAGTACGGTCTTAAGGGTACTGTTATATCAGCTGTTGACCTTATAAAGGGTATCGCAAAATGTGCAGGTATGGAGTCAATCGACGTACCGGGTGCTACGGGTAACTGCGAAACAAACTGGGTAGGCAAGGCTCAGGCAGCTCTTGATGCAATAACGGGTGACAGCGATTTTGTATATCTGCATATGGAAGCACCCGATGAGATGGGGCATCAGGGTAAACCCGACAAGAAAAAAGAAGCAGTAGAAACAATAGATGAGGTAGTGGTTAAGTTCCTGAAAGACGAGCTTGAAAAACGAGGTATAGACTATAAAATGCTCATTATGCCTGACCACCCGACACCAATAACATTAAAAACTCACGTAAGCGACCCCGTTCCGTATATAATTTACGATTCGACAAAGTCAGACGGATCAGGTCTTGACTATACAGAAAAGAACGGCGAGAGTACAGGCGTATACATCGAAAAAGGTTATACGCTTATGGATAAGTTTCTTGATAAGGTATAATCACTCTATCAAAGAGGTGTAATATATGAAAATAAGTGAAAATGTAAAAAAGGTGCTTATTGTATCTCTCGTCACGCTCGTAGTGATTTTGCTGATACGATTCGTGGGCCCGCCTTTTGTAGCTGCAGTAGTGTATCTGTTCAGTCTTCTTTCGCCGTTTATAATAGGCTATATTTTTGCAAGACTGATAAACCCTGTTGCAGACAGACTGAAAAAATGGATAAAGCTTCCACGTGGAATTTCAGCAGTTCTGATTATGATACTGGCAGTGGGCATCGTAGGTACTGTAGTCGGATTTCTCGGCCACAGACTGTTTGAAGAGGGCAAAAACCTTTATATGAGCCGAGAGGAAATTGCTCTTTCACTTCAGGACACGTGGACCAGATTTTCTGACCGGTTCGGGCAGTTGTATATAAATATGCCCGATGCAATAAAATCTGCAACAGACGGTGCAGTAAACGGTATATATAAGCAGTGTATAGAGCTTGCAGGCAATATATCTGTCGTTGACAAAGCGCAGGTAATTGCAAAGGCGTTGCCGTTGGCACTTATATGGACGATTATGTTCATTCTGTCGATATATTTTATGGTATCAAGAAATGTACGTCTTACAGAAACCGTAAGAAGATATATGGGCGAAAAGAGTGCAGACAAGCTTGCCGAAATAAAAGGACAATGCAAAAGGTATCTTGGCGGATACGTAAAAGCACAGATGATTCTGATGCTGATAGTATTCTTTGTAATATCAATTATATTATCAATATTCAGAGCACCTTACGTATTGCTCATCGCTGCATTGACTGCAATTCTTGATGCATTGCCGTTTTTCGGAAGCGGAATTGTGCTGTGGCCGATGGCTGTGGTGTACTTCGTAGACGGACAGATACCGCTGGGGATTGCATATGTAATAACATATTTTGCAATAATGCTTATGCGGCGATTCCTTGAACCCAAGCTTGTAAGCGACGGTATGGGCTTTAACAACCCGCTTATAATGCTGGTTGCAATGTTTATCGGATACCGCTTCTGGGGCGTTATCGGACTTATCGCAGGCCCGCTTATTCTTATGTTTATCATGAGCCTTTATAAAGTGGGACTGTTTAACGGAATAATAGCAATTCTTAGGCAGTTCTGGCGCTTTGTAGTCAAGGAATTCAGGCTGTTTGAAAAATATATGCACGACATCACAAAATGAAAGGAATAAAAGGAATGGAAAAGGAAAAGTTTTATTTAACCACTGCGATTGCATACACATCAAAAACGCCGCACGTGGGCAACACTTACGAGATTGTGCTTTCAGATGCAATTGCACGCCATAACAGATATGTTGGAAAGGACGTGTATTTCCTCACGGGAACAGACGAACACGGTCAGAAGATTCAGCAGATAGCAGAGGAAGCAGGCATAACACCGCAGGAGCACGTTGACAAGATTGCCGGCGAAATACGTGACATTGCCGATATGCTCAACGTAAGTTATGACGGGTTCATAAGAACAACCGATGCTCATCACGAAAAGGCAGTTCAGAAGATATTTAAAAAGCTCTATGACCAGGGCGATATATATAAGAGCGAATACGAGGGCTGGTACTGTACACCGTGTGAGTCATTCTGGACAAAGACACAGCTTAAAGACGGTTGCTGTCCGGACTGTGGCAGACCGGTTGAGGTGACAAAGGAAGAGGCATATTTCTTCAAAATGTCAAAGTATCAGAAACAGCTTGAGGACTATATTGAAGAAAATCCGTTATTCATTCAGCCTGAGTCAAGAAAGAACGAAATGCTCAACAACTTCATAAAGCCCGGACTTCAGGACTTGTGCGTTTCACGTACAAGCTTCACATGGGGCGTGCCGGTTGAGTTTGACCCCGGTCACGTAATTTATGTATGGATTGATGCACTTTCAAACTATATAACAGCACTTGGCTATTCAGTAGACGAAAAGGGCGAGCTTTATGAAAAGTACTGGCCGGCAAATGTGCATATCATAGGTAAGGACATTCTGCGTTTCCACACAATCTACTGGCCGATTATGCTTATGGCACTCGGTGAGCCGTTACCGAAACAGGTATTCGGACATCCGTGGATGCTCTTTGGCGAAGAGAAAATGAGTAAGTCACGCGGTAATGTTATATACGCACACGATTTAGTACGTCATTTCGGTGTTGATGCGGTGAGATACTATATGCTCCACGAAATGCCGTTTGCACAGGACGGAACAATCACATACGAGGTATTTTTAAGCCGTTACAACAGTGATTTGGCAAATACTCTCGGAAACCTTGTAACACGTACCGTTTCAATGGTTAATAAGTACTTTGACGGCGTAATTCAGTCGGGCGATGTTAACGGCGAGTTTGATGATGATTTGAAGAATACAGCTGTTTCTGCTATTTCTGCAATAGAAAACAAAATGTCAACATTCCACGTTGCAGACAGCCTTGACGAGATATGGAAGGTTGTAAACCGTGCTAACAAGTATATCGACGAAACAACACCGTGGATACTTGCAAAGGACGAGGCAACAATGCCAAGACTCGGCACAGTGCTTTATAATCTTATTGAAACAATCAGAATAATTGCGGCACTTCTCTCATCTTATATGCCTGAAACTGCAGAAAGAATAGCAAAGCAGATTGGTGCAGAGGACTTGTCATACGAGAGCGTTAAGTCATTCGGAACAACAAAGGCAGGCGCAAAGGTTGGCGATGCCGAAGTTTTGTTTGCAAGAATAGATATCGAGAAGAAGCTTGAAGAGCTTGCAGCAGAGATGCAGGCAAACAAAGAGCCTGAAATCGAGATAGCTCCGTATAAGGACTATATCGAGTTTGATGAGTGGGAAAAGGTGGATATACGTGTCGGTAAGGTTATAGAATGTGAGCCTGTTCCAAAATCAAAGAAGCTTTTGAGATTCACACTTGAGGTAGGAAACGAAAAACGTCAGATTCTTTCGGGTATCTCGCAGTTCCATAACCCCGATGAGCTTATCGGAAAAAATGTTGTGTTCATCGCAAACCTCAAGCCGAGAAAGATGATGGGCCTTGACTCGTGCGGTATGATTTTATCAGCAGAACACGACGGCAACCTCACTGTTCTTACCACATTAAAAGATGTGCAGTCAGGCGCAGAAATAGTATAAGTAAATAATTATTCAAAAAAACTATTGAATTATGAAACGATTTATGCTATAATCAATCTAACAGAGCTTGTTTTATACAGGCGAATGAAATTTTATAAATCGTATGTACCGCAAGGTACAGAAAGGACGGTAATTGAAATGAAAAAGTTTTTAGCTTTGGCAGCAGCATCAATCCTTGCAATGACAACATTGCTTTCAGGCTGCGGCAGTGAAACAGGAAAGATAGTTGGTGGCGTAGAAGACCTTCCGGGTGCAAGAATAGGTGTTCAGCTCGGAACAACAGGCGATATTTACGCTTCAGATTATGAGGCAGAGGGTTCAACAATCGAGAGATACCCCAAGGGCGCAGACGCTGTAATGGGTCTTAAGCAGGGTAAGCTCGACTGTGTAATCATCGACGAACAGCCGGCAAAGAAGTTTGTTGAAGTAAATGATGACCTTACTATTCTTGACGATCCGTTTGAAACAGAAGAGTATGCAATCTGTATCTCAAAGGATAAGACAGAGCTTAAAGAAAAGATCAACGCAGCTTTGGCAGAGCTTAAGGCAGACGGCACGCTTGATGCAATCATTGCCAACTACATCGGCGATGACACAAAGGGTAAGTCACCGTATGTTTCACCTGAGAACGTTGACAGATCAAACGGCAAGCTTGTAATGGCAACAAACGCAGAGTTCGAGCCGTATGAGTACCGTGACGGCGGTGAAATCACAGGTATCGACGTAGATATGGCAAGAGCAGTATGCGATAAGCTTGGCATGGAGCTTGTAATCGAGGATATGGCTTTTGATTCAATCATAAGCGCAGTTCAGTCAGGTAAGGCTGATGTGGGCGTTGCAGGTATGACAGTAACAGAAGACAGACTTAAGAGCATTGACTTTACTGACACATATACAACAGCTACACAGGTAATCATCGTTAAGAAATAAATTTAAGATAACGAAAAAAGCATTGGTTGGAAAACCGACCAATGCTTTTTCGACATTTGAGAGGTACATAGTGAAAAGGAAAAAGAATCTGTTTTTTGCAATTCTTGCAATGTTGCTCATAATAATGAGCACAACCGTTGTAAGTGCACAGAGTAATTTTATTGACAAGTTCCATCATAACTTTATTGCTGATCAAAGATGGAAATATCTCACAAACGGACTTCTGATAACGCTTGAAATAAGTGTTGTAGCCGTTTTAATCGGTATAGTAGGCGGTTTCCTTATTGCGATTTTAAGAAGTACGTTTGATACTATAGAAAAGAAAAATATTTTCACAAAAACAATAAACTGGATTCTCAAGGCATATATAACAGTTATCCGTGGCACACCTGCGGTTATCCAGCTTATGATTATATATTTTGTTGTGTTTGCGACGACTAATGTTGACAAGGTAACGGCGGCGTTTATTTCTTTCGGTATAAACTCATCTGCGTATATTGCAGAGATTGTACGTTCAGGAATTATGTCGGTTGACCCCGGTCAGTTTGAAGCCGGCAGAAGCCTTGGTTTTTCGCACGCAGGAACAATGTGGCATTTCATACTTCCGCAGGCATTCAAGAACATACTTCCTGCACTCGGCAACGAGTTTATTGTCCTTGTAAAGGAAACATCAATAGCCGGATATATCGGTATTGTTGACCTTACAAAAGGCGGAGATATTATAAGAAGCCGTACTTACGAGGCATTTTTGCCGCTTATAGCGGTTGCGCTTATCTATCTTGTGATAGTAATGTTTTTGACTATGCTTGTAGGCAAGCTCGAAAGGAGGCTGAAGACTGATGGAAAATAACAAACCTATGATTCACGTAGAAGGTCTTTGTAAATCCTTTGGCAAAATTGACGTATTAAACGGTGTTGATATTGACATTGAAAAGGGTGAGGTGCTTGTTATAATCGGACCGTCAGGCTGCGGTAAGTCAACATTTTTAAGATGTCTTAACCGCCTTGAAGAGCCTACGGCAGGAAAGATATTCCTTGACGGAACAGAGATAACATCACCAAAAACGAACATAAACCAACAGCGTCAGAAGATGATGATGGTGTTCCAGCACTTTAACCTGTTCCCACATAAGACCATTTTACAGAACCTTACAATCGGACCGATAAAGCTTAAGAAAATGTCCAAAGCAGAAGCCGAAGAAAAGGCTATGAAAATTCTTGAAAGAATCGGTATGGCTGAAAAGGCGTATGCGTACCCGTCACAGCTTTCGGGCGGACAGAAGCAGAGAGTAGCAATAGGCAGAGCGCTTGCAATGGACCCTGAGGTAATCCTCTTTGACGAACCCACATCAGCACTTGACCCCGAAATGGTCGGTGAGGTTTTGGAGGTTATGAAAGAGCTTGCAAAGAGCGGTATAACAATGATTTGCGTAACCCACGAAATGGGCTTTGCCCGTGAGGTTGCATCAAACATCGTTTTCTTTGACAACGGCGTGGTCGCTGAAAAAGGCACACCGCAGGAGGTTTTAAACAACCCCAAAAACGAGCGTTTGCAGAATTTCTTGGCAAAGGTATTGGTATAAAAAAATAACGGCGTCAGCCGTTATTTTTGTTTGCAAATGTAAACACCTTCATAATTATAAACGTAACCGGTACGCCGATGATTGCGGCGGCAATATATGCCCAGATGCTGTTTAGTGTCGGGAACAGATTTGCGAACGCAAACACAATCACTGTCTGAATCACAAAATTGGGTATATATGAAATGAAATATTTCAGATACCGTACGAAGTTCAGCCGTTCTTTGAAAGTTATAAAGCTGTTCAAAAGGTATGATACCACGTTAGCTGTCACATACCCCGGCAAAAAAGCAAGAGTTGTGTCGGGTATAAAGATGCGGTATATGGCTGAGAACACTACATTTGCGAGTGTACACGCCACACCCACGCCGACAAACATTATAAATTCTTTTGAAAAGAATGT
>JAFODX010000077.1 GCA_017380475.1 Clostridia bacterium | reverse complement strand
TGCACCTTTTATATACGGAACGCTTGAGAGATTGCTTTTGCCGTTTGGTTTGCATCATATGCTTACAATACCTATGAACTATACGTCATTCGGCGGTGAGTATATTATTCAGACGGGTGTTAATGCAGGAAGTGTTGTTTACGGTCAGGACCCGTTGTGGCTTGCGTGGGTTACAGACCTTGTAAACCTGAGAGATGCCGGAGATACGGCTGCATATCAGGAGCTTCTGACATCGGTTGTGCCGGCAAGATTCAAGGTCGGACAGATGATTGGTTCAATGGGTCTGTTAATGGGTGTTGCCTATGCAATGTACCGACGCATTGACCGCATACGCCGTAAGGACTACCGTTCAATGTTTGTATCAACGGCGCTTGCTGTATTCTTAACGGGCGTTACGGAACCTATTGAATTTATGTTTATGTTCTGTGCGATACCGCTTTATATTGTATATGCTGTTATTCAGGGACTTGCGTTTGCATCGGCAGGACTTGTGAATCTGAGACTTCATTCGTTTGGCAGTATCGAGCTTGCAACGAGAATCCCGATGTCGCTTCGTGCAGGACTTGGTATGGATATTATAAACTACCTGATTGCAATTGTAGTATTCTTTATAATAGGATATTTTGTTGCTTATTTTATGGTAGGCAAGTTTGGGTATGCAACACCGGGCAGAGAGGGTAATTATGCAGATACTGCCGATACCGTTGCACCTGACAGAAAAAATGACAAACAAGTTGGCGCACCGTCGCAGGCAGAACGAATAATAGAACTTCTTGGCGGACGTGAAAATATAGAGCTTGTTGATGCTTGTATGACACGCTTGCGTGTTACAGTCAGGGATGAAAAAAAGGTAGCGAGCGACGAAGACTGGAAAAGTGAGGGCGCATTGGGTGTTATAAGAAAGGGTACAGGTATTCAGGCTGTATACGGACCTAAAGCTGATGTATTAAAGTCAGATATAAACGATATACTATGAAAATTCTGACTATTAACACGCACAGTCTTATAGAGGATAACTACGAAACAAAGCTTGAAATTTTTGTTGATGCAATATGCCGTATACGTCCTGATGTTATTGCAATGCAGGAGGTAAATCAGACAAAAACGGCAGATATTGTCGCATTGGGCAGGGGATTTGATGTCCGGTGCGACAATCACGCATTGCGTGTTACAAAAGCGCTTAACGAATCAGGTCTGAACTATCGCTATTTCTGGCACGGCATAAAAACGGCATACAATGAGTATGAAGAAGGACTGGCAATTATAACTCATCTTCCGGTCAGGAAAACGGACAGTGTGTTAATCAGCAAAAAAGACGATGCATCGGACTGGCGTACCCGTTATGCTTTAGGCATAAAAGTGGGTGAAGAATGGTTTTATTCCATACACACGGGAAGGTATGATGATACTGCGGATTCATTCAGAAATCAGTGGGAGCGGTTTAATACACACGTATGGGAGAAGGAACGTGTATGGGTAATGGGGGACTTCAACTGTGATTCAGATAGTGACGGATACAAAGAAGTTATTGCATCAGGGTGGTATGATACGTTTTGTATGGCAAAAGAACAGGACAACGGTGTGACGGTAAGAGGTGCAATTGACGGCTGGCGTGACGGTGAGATTACAGATATGAGAATAGATTATATTTTTACAAACCGTAAGGTGAGCGTAAAAAGCTCAAAAGTTGTTTTTAACGGCATAAATGAGGAAAAGGTATCAGACCATTACGGAGTAATAGTGGAGGCGTAGAGTGAGAAAAGCAGGCGTTTTATTAAGCATATCATCACTTCCGTCAAAGTACGGAATAGGTTGTTTTTCAAAAGAAGCATACGAGTTCGTAGATTTTTTGTGTTCGGCAAAACAAAGCTATTGGCAGATACTTCCGTTAGGGCCTACAAGTTATGGAGATTCACCGTATCAGTCTTTTTCAAGCTTTGCAGGGAATCCGTATTATATCAGTCTTGAGGATTTGATATCTGAGGGGATTCTTGATAAAAATCTGTGTGATAACACTGATTTCGGAACGGACTGTTCGCAGATTGATTATCAAAAGCTTTATCAGGCACGCTTCGGACTTCTTCATACAGCATATAAAAAATCGGACTTTTTAAATGAAGAAAAATTTAAAAAGTTTGAGGCAGAAAATGATTTCTGGCTTGATGATTATGCCCGGTTTATGACGCTCAAGAACGAAAATAACGGCAAAGCGTGGAACGATTGGGAATCAGAAACAGTTAACGAAACAGAAGAAATAAATTTTTGGAAATTTGTCCAGTACAAGTTCTTTGACCAGTGGAAAAGACTAAAAAAATATGCCAATGAAAACGGTGTATCAATAATCGGGGATATTCCTATATATGTTTCGTATGACAGTGTTGATGTATGGAAAAATCCTGAACTGTTTGAACTGGATTCCGATGGTTTACCCATAAGTGTTGCAGGTTGTCCGCCTGATGGGTTTTCTGCAACGGGACAATTGTGGGGAAACCCCGTTTACAGTTGGAACGAGCATAAAAAAGACGGTTTCAGATGGTGGATTGAGCGTATCGGATATGCCCTTGAAATGTATGATGCACTTCGTATTGACCACTTCAGAGGCTTTTGCGAGTTTTATTCTGTCCCGTACGGCGAAAGCACAGCAGAGAACGGAAAATGGGTAGAAGCACCCGGCAGTGAGCTTTTTAATGCAATAAAAAAGGAGCTTGGCGAGAGGGATATTATAGCCGAGGATTTAGGCTTTATAACCGATAACGTACGCAAGCTGTTATCAGAAACAGGTTTTGCAGGTATGAAAGTTTTTGAGTTTGCGTTTGATTCAAGGGATGATAACGGAACTGACACATATCTTCCGCATAACTATCAGAGAAACTGTATCGCATATACAGAAACACACGATAACGAACCCGTAACATCATGGTTTTCAGGATTGCCCCAAAATGAAAAAAACTTTGTACGGGCATATCTTTGTG
>JAFODX010000002.1 GCA_017380475.1 Clostridia bacterium | reverse complement strand
TCCCATGAACGGAATACGGCCTTAACAGCACCCATCAACTGCTCCTTCGGATCTGACGGGAAGTCTGAACCGATCTTTGACTTGTACTCAGCCTTGAACTGGTTAGCAAGTTCCTTAAGGTCAGCTGCTGTAAGGTCAACGTCCTGAGTAACACCCTTTTCCTCTTTCATCTCGTCGATAAGCTCTTCAAAGTACTTCTTACCAACTTCCATAACGACGTCTGAGTACATCTGGATAAATCTTCTGTAGCAGTCCCAAGCCCAACGCTCGTTGCCTGACTGCTTAGCCATATAATCAACAACTTCTTCATTGATACCGAGGTTAAGGATAGTATCCATCATACCCGGCATTGATGCTCTTGCACCTGAACGTACAGATACTAAAAGCGGGTTCTGGGGATCACCGAACTTCTTGCCTGTGATGCCTTCCATTTTTACGATGTGCTCGTTAATCTGAGCCTGGATGTCATCATTGATTGTTCTGCCATCCTCATAATACTGTGTGCAGGCTTCAGTTGAAATTGTGAAACCCTGCGGAACGGGAAGACCGAGCTTTGTCATCTCAGCAAGGTTAGCACCTTTACCGCCGAGAAGTTCTCTCATTGAAGCGTCTCCCTCAGAAAAAAGATATACATACTTTTTTGCCATTGGAATCTCCTCCTGGTTTGAAAATAATTATTAGACCGCGTACGTCTACCATGTTAGTATAACATAAAAATAAAAGGTTGTCTACAAATAAATGTGAAAAATTTCTACTTATTTAAAAATTTATGTATTATTCATATATTTTAGCCGGTATCGGCACATTTTTTTTAAAAACTTATAATATAAATAAGGAGGGATTTTATGATTTATAACAGAGAAAGGGCGGTAGCCTACGCAAAAGAATGGGCGTACAGGCGTAATCCGGCATATTTTGATTTTTCAAGAATAGGCGGAGACTGTACAAATTTTGCTTCGCAGTGCATTTTTGCCGGTTCGGGTGTTATGAATTACACACCGCTTTACGGCTGGTACTATATAAACGTAAACAACCGCACGCCGTCGTGGACGGGAGTGAATGAGCTGTACAGATTTTTGGTGAATAACCGGGGTGCAGGTCCGCAGGGCAGGGTAGTGCCGCTTTCCCAAATTGAGAACGGCGATGTAATACAGCTCCGTTTTGACAGTGACGAGGATTTTGACCACACACCTGTGGTTGTTGAGAGAGGTCTCGGCACGCCTGATACTATCCTTGTTGCGGCACACTCAAACGACAGCGATTGCCGACAGCTTTCAAGCTACCGTTACCGTGGCATAAGACCGATTCACATATATAATGTGGGTGAGGCATAAAAATAGTGCAGAACGGACGAAACGAAGGATTGTGCGATTTCGCACAATCCCTTGCCCGACGGCGTACACAGGTACAGCTATGCATAAGTTCCGCTTGCCAAATTAAAGATTTGGAGCGTCACTTATCCGAGCGGTGAGTTTCGTTCGTTATGTGCTGTTTTTAACAGAAGGGCATGGCCGTCTTGCACCGGCCATGCCCTCCTTTATATGTTGCTCAGCAACTCGTCCCACCCCGTAATATAGCGGTCAGAGTGCTGTATGAGCCTATCCCTTATATGTGCATTTGTCGGGTCCTCAATTGCGACCGTCATAAATCCTGCGGATTTTGCACTTTCTATACCCGTTGCAATGTCTTCATATACCGTACACACCGACGGTTCAAGACCGAGCCGTTTTGCGGCTAAAAGGTATATATCGGGCGATGATTTACTGCAACCCACTTCACTTGAAAAAGCGTATACACTGAAGCAGTCGTATATTTTAAGCCGTTTGAATGCAGAATAAACAAGCTCAGGAAATCCCGAAGTTGCGGCGGCGATTTTAACGCCGTTTTCGTAAAGCTTATGTATATATTCGCAAACATATGGCTTTGCCGGGAGGTTCTTTGCATACTTTTCAGCCGCACGGCGTGAAAACTCGGCAAACATATCCTCAACCGACATATCGGGCAGATAATCACGCTGAATCCCGACAAGGCTTTCTTCAAACGACATTGACTGATACGAAAGTGTCTGTTCCTTTGAAATATTTATGCCGTGGTCGGCAAAAAACTCGTTTGTTATATCAACCCAGACGGTCATAGAATCGAGAATTGTACCGTCAACATCAAATATTGCGCCCTGCATTTTTTCATCTCCCATTTCAGTATTTATATATTTTAGCATATATTGACATTTTTTGCAAGTCTTATTTATTGTGCATTTTGATTAAAGTAAATAGCATAAAATAGCCAAATTACACTGAAATTACAAAATTATATAAATTTTGCCGAATTAGCTTTTCAAAAAGCAAAGCTTGTGGTATAATAGAAAATGTCTAAGTAGGATTTGTTTTCACTTATGAAGATAATATAAATAAAACAGGAGGGTTTTTACCATGACAAACAACAAAACAGTACTTGCATGGATAAAGGAAATGGCAGATATGTGCCAGCCGGACCAGCAGGTGTGGATTGACGGAAGCGAAGCACAGCTTGAAGCTTTGAGAGCAGAAGCTGTTGCAACAGGCGAAATGATTAAGCTTAATGAAGAAAAGCTTCCCGGATGTTACTATCACAGAACTGCAGCAAACGACGTTGCACGTGTAGAGGACAGAACATTCATCTGTACAGAAACAGAGGAAGAGGCAGGCCCGATAAACAACTGGATGGAGCCGGCAAAGATGTACGCAAAGCTCAACGCTTTGTACGAGGGCTCAATGAAGGGCAGAACAATGTATATCATTCCTTATTCAATGGGTCCGGTAGGTTCACCGTTCTCAAAGATAGGTATTGAGCTTACAGACTCAATCTACGTTGTATTAAACATGGCAATCATGACAAGAGTAGGTAAGGCAGTTATCGACCAGCTCGGCGATGCAGACGATGCAGAGTTCGTTAAGTGTCTCCACGCTAAGAAGGATGTTGACCCTGAGGAAAGATATATCGTTCAGTTCCCGCAGGACAACACAATTATGTCAGTTAACTCAGCATACGGCGGTAACGTACTTCTCGGTAAGAAGTGTTTCGCATTGAGAATCGCATCATACCTCGGTATGAAGCAGGGCTGGATGGCAGAGCATATGCTTATCCTCGGTCTTGAGAACCCGCAGGGTGAGGTTAAGTACATCTGTGCTGCATTCCCGTCAGCTTGCGGTAAGACTAACCTCGCAATGCTTATTCCGCCGGAGTATCTTAAGGAAAAGGGCTACAAGGTATGGACAGTCGGCGACGATATCGCATGGCTTAACATCGGTCCGGACGGCAGACTTTATGCTATTAACCCTGAAGCAGGTTTCTTCGGTGTTGCACCGGGTACTTCAGTAAAGACAAACTTCAACGCACTTGAGTCAACAAAGAAGAACACAATCTTCACAAACGTTGCTATCAATAATGACGATATGACAGTTTGGTGGGAAGGCCTTGACAAGAACCCGCCTGTTAACGCAACAGAGTGGAAGGGTGCAGAGGTTAACGGTCCTGAGTTCATCGCATCAGGCGAAAAGCTTGCTCATCCGAACTCAAGATTCACAGCTCCGGCAATCAACTGTCCGTGCATCTCAAGCGAGTTCGAGAACCCGCAGGGTGTTCCGGTATCAGCAATCGTATTCGGTGGCAGACGTGCTAAGTGTGCTCCGTTGGTATATCAGTCAAGAGACTGGCAGCACGGTACATTCGTAGGTGCTACAATGGCGTCAGAAACAACAGCAGCAGCTGCAGGTGCAGTAGGCGTTGTTCGTCGTGACCCGATGGCTATGAAGCCGTTCGTTGGTTACAACATGGCATCATACTGGGGTCACTGGTTAGAGATGGGTAAGAAGCTTGGCGAAAAAGCTCCGAAGATATTCCACGTTAACTGGTTTAGAAAAGACGACGAGGGCAACTTCATGTGGCCGGGATTTGGTGACAATATGCGTGTTCTCCTCTGGATTCTTGACAGATGTGACGGCAAGGTTGACGCTAAGGAATGTGCAATCGGTTACATCCCGAACGCAGAAGATATCGACGTAACAGACCTCGATATGACTAAGGAAGACCTTGAAGCACTTCTCACAATCGACGTGAACGAGTGGATTAAGGACGTTGAAGATCCCGAAACAGGTATCAAGAAGTACTTTGAGCAGTTCGGTGATAAG
>JAFODX010000076.1 GCA_017380475.1 Clostridia bacterium | reverse complement strand
GCCTCTGCCATTTTAACCGATTCATTAACACACTCACGCTCTGTTTTTCCTCTATCAAGAAATACTCTGTAACTGTCACATAACTCCGTCATTTCAGACCTTTCTTTATCAGTCAGTTTCAGATATACATTCTTTCTTTCATAACTTAAACTTTCATATAATTCTTTATCTGTCATAATAGATTCACCTCTAAAAAATTTTCCATTTTATTATACCACAGATTTATTAAAATATCAATACCAATATGTTAAATCTTTTCGGGTTTCATTGACTTTTGCATATAACTGTGATATAATGTTTCTATATTAAAATGGCGGAAAGTGTGCTTACAGTATGATAAAAGGATTAACAACCCAAGAACTTAAAAAGCTGAATATTGATGAGCTCAACGTTCTATGCAGTGAGATACGTGAATTTCTTATTGAGAACGTGAGCAAAACCGGCGGACACCTTGCCCCTAACCTCGGCGTTGTCGAGCTTACGGTTGCTATCCATAAGGTTTTTGACTTGCCCAAGGACAAGCTTGTTTTTGATGTGGGACATCAGTCGTATGTACACAAAATCCTTTCCGGCAGAGCTGAGGAAATGAACACCCTTCGCCAGTTTGGCGGTATATCTGGGTTCCCCAAACGTTCTGAGAGTGAGTTTGACGCTTTTGATACAGGTCACTCCTCCACATCCGTTTCTGCCGCACTCGGTATGGCACGTGCACGTGATTTATCAGGCGAAAAGCATAATGTCATTGCACTTTTCGGTGACGGCGCATTGACAGGCGGAGAAATATACGAAGCAATGAATGACGCCGGTCATACCAAAACACCGCTTACTTTAATATTAAACGACAATGCAATGTCAATTTCAAAAAACGTTGGTGCAGTTTCAAAGCATCTGCGTAAAATCCGTATTAACCGTGTATATTTCTCATCAAAGCGTAAAGTATCGCTTTTTCTGAACAAAATACCGGTTATAGGTAAACCGATACGTATATTTATCGAGAAAATCAAATCAATATTACGCAGATACGTTCTCACAACTACAGTTTTTGAGGATTTGGGATTCAAGTATATCGGTCCGATAGACGGACATAACTTAAAGTCATTGATTGACTGTCTTGAATATGCCAAATCAGAGAACAAGCCTGTACTTTTACACGTATGCACCCAAAAAGGCAAAGGCTATACCCCTGCCGAAAAAGACCCGTCGTCATTCCACGGTGTAGGAAGTTTTGACGCATCAGACGGCAAACTGCCGCCGCTTAAGGATTCTTACAGTATGCAATTCGGCAAAACACTCATTGATATTGCAAAAGATAACAAAAAAGTTATCGCAATCACTTGTGCAATGCCCGACGGAACAGGGCTTGTTGAGTTCTCAAAGCTTTATAAGGACAGATTCTTTGATGTGGGCATAGCCGAACAGCACGGTGTTACATTCGCCGCAGGTCTTGCAGCATCAGGCTTTGTGCCCGTAATACCGTTATACTCAACATTCCTCCAGCGTGCCTATGACCAGACACTTCACGATGTTTGTCTGCAGAATCTGCACGTTGTATTCCCCGTTGACCGTGCCGGAATTGTAGGTGCTGACGGTGAAACTCATCAGGGTGTTTATGATGTTTCATACCTTTCAACAATGCCGAATATGACAGTGCTTAGTGCATCATCATTCCGACAGCTTGACAGTATGCTCCGCTATGCGGTAAATGAGCATAACGGTCCGGTTGCAATACGCTATCCTAGAGGTAATACCGAGACAGCCTTTGATACAACAGATTTTGAATACGGAAAAGCTTACACAAGAAAAGACGGTAATGATATCTCTATAATAACATCGGGGCGTATGTTAAAGCGTGCCGAGGAAATCGCAGATATTCTTGAAACAGACGGTATTTCTGTACGGATTACGGAGCTTCCGACCGTATATCCGTTAAACGAAGATGCAATTATAAAAGCATCGGAAAACGCAAAGCTCGTTATAACAATTGAGGATAATGTTAAATCAGGCGGTTTGGGCGAACATATTGCAGAAGTTCTACTTTCAAACGGTGTCAACTGTAAGTTCAAAGCATTTGCATTCCCTACTGAACCCATCGTTCACGGAACTGTTGATGAGCTTGATAAAAAATACGGTATGGATGCTCAGTCCATAGCAGAATATATAACAAAGGAAATCTAAAATGGCAAAAATCAGACTTGATGTTTATCTTACCGAAAAGGGACTGACTACAAGCCGTGAGCGTGCAAAGGCTCTTATTATGGCAGGTCAGGTTTATATAAAGAACCAGAAATGCGACAAAGCAGGAACTATGCTTGACGAAAACGAAACAGAGGTCGAAGTCAGAGGCGAACAGCTTAAATATGTAAGCCGTGGCGGACTCAAGCTCGAAAAGGCAATGCAGGAGTTCCCGATTACGCTTGACGGTAAGGTCACTATGGATATAGGTGCATCTACAGGCGGTTTTACCGACTGTATGCTACAAAACGGCGCAAGGAAAGTTTATGCTGTTGATGTAGGTTACGGTCAGTTCGCTTGGAAACTACGCAGTGATGAGCGTGTGGTTAATATGGAGCGCACCAACATCCGTTATGTCACACCCGATGACATAGGTGAACCTATAGACTTTGCATCAATTGATGTTTCGTTTATATCCCTTAAGCTTGTTCTGCCTGCGGCGTACAATCTGCTCTCACCCGACGGCGAAATTGTGGCACTTATTAAACCACAGTTTGAAGCAGGCAAAGGTCAGGTAGGCAAAAAAGGCGTTGTAAGAGATAAAACTATACATTTTGATGTAATACGTGGCGTTCTTGATTTTGCAACGGAGAACGGGTTTAAATTGCTCGGTCTTTCGTTCTCACCTATAAAAGGGCCCGAAGGAAATATTGAATACCTTGCATACATCAGAAAAAGCGACGAAGCCGAAAAAATTACTGATGAGGAAATTCTGGCAATAGTCGAAAAATCACACGAAAATCTTGATAAATAACAGGAGGTGAAACTGTATGATTATGGACAGCTTAGTTGTGTCGGGCAACCGTGCCACAGCACGCTCATATGCGAAAATCAATCTTACACTTGACGTTTTGGGCAAACGTCCCGACGGCTACCACGATGTTGAAATGATTATGCAGACAGTTTCACTCCACGACATAATTACAGTAGATAAAACAGACAGCGGTATTTCAATTGAAACCAATCTTGTATATCTGCCTGTCAATGAAAAGAATATTGCATACAAAGCCGCTGTTGCGTTTTTTGAACATACTAAAATTGATGGCGGATGCAGTATCTCGATTGAGAAAAACATCCCCGTTGCCGCAGGTCTTGCCGGTGGAAGCGGAAACGCCGCAGCTGTACTTTGTGCACTTGACAGACTTTATAACACAAGTCTGCCCATAAGCACATTAAAAACAATAGGCGCGACACTCGGTGCTGATGTTCCATACTGTTTTTCGGGTGGCACAGCACTTGCAACGGGTATTGGTGAGATTTTGACTCCCCTGCCCTCTATTCCAAAATGTACCATTCTTATGGTTAAGCCTGCTATAAGCGTGTCAACAGGTGCTATATACGAAGCAATCGACTCTGCACCTATAGAAAAAAGACCGGACACCAATGCAATGGTTTCGGCAATTGAAGCAGGTGATATAAAAGGCATAGCCGAAAACTTATCAAATGTAATGGGTACTGTCACAGAAAATATGCACCCAATCGTGCGTGGTATACGCCGTA
This sequence comes from Clostridia bacterium, assembly GCA_017380475.1. Taxonomy (GTDB): domain Bacteria; phylum Bacillota; class Clostridia; order UBA1381; family UBA1381; genus Ornithomonoglobus. The sequence continues at coordinate 541 of JAFODX010000076.1, read as the reverse complement.
AGATGATTTTAAACGGTGCTATAGGTGCTGTTATGAGTGGGTCAGGTCCGACAGTATTCGGAATATTCCCCGACTACGAAACAGCAAAAGCATCACACGACAGTTTCTATTATCAGTTCAGGGAAGTTTATATAGTATCAACAGTTTGAAAATAAGGAGGTTTTATAATCTTATGGCTACAGAAAGTAAAGATGTTATTGAAAAAGATGAACTTTCTTTACCAAAATCAATTGAAGTAGACGAGATCATAAATTTCTATAAAGAAAAAGAGCCCGATTTTGACGATGCAAAAACAGAAGATATATCCGAATCCGAAGCAGACAACGATATTATAACTACAGTTTACGGTTTATCAGAAAAAGGCCGTATGTATTTGTACAGAGGTATATCCCTTACTATTTCAGTTATAATTATAGTGGCATCATTTGTACTCGCATATTTCTTGCCCGGAAACGAGACAGTTATCAAAGAACGCGAATCCGAACTCCGGGCCGAAAAGGAATATACCAGTTTGAAGTCACGTCACAAAAATTTAAAAAAG
>JAFODX010000075.1 GCA_017380475.1 Clostridia bacterium | reverse complement strand
CGCAGAATGTCAGAAAGAGTGTGTTGCTGACTTGTTTAATGGTACTTGTTTATGATGTTATTGAACACTCGGTGGGCGGTGTTGTTTATGAATCTGTGGCTATAATTTCAGCAATTATCGGTTTAATCAGATTCCGCAGGAAAGAGGACTGATATGGAAACAAATAATAAATACAGAAGAACAAAATATGCTTGTTATCTGACCGGAATATCAATGGCAATTGCGGCTAATCTGTCGCCGTTGTTATTTATGACCTTCCGTAATATGTATCATCTTTCATACACATTGCTCGGTTTTTTGGTAGTAATCAACTTTATTACTCAGTTGTCGATTGATTTGGTGTTCACGTTTTTTTCGGATAAATTCAATATACATAAAACTGTGAGAATCACACCGTTTATTGTGTTTCTGGGATTAGTGCTGTATGCTGTTTTACCGAGATTTTTTCCTGAAATGGCATTTTTGTGGATTGTTACAGGTACGGTTATATTCTCGGTTTCATCGGGACTCAGCGAGGTTTTATTAAGTCCGATAATTGCGGCTATACCGAGTGAAAATCCTGACGGTGAAATGAGTAAGCTACACTCAATGTATGCATGGGGAGTAGTTGGCGTAGTAATATTAAGCACATTATTTATATTCGTATTCGGTGCAGAAAACTGGATGTACCTTGCACTGTTCTGGTCAATAGAACCGTTTATAGCTTTTTTACTGTTCAGAAAAGCGAAGCTTCCGGCACTTGATAATTTCGGCGGTGCGAAGAAAACAGGAAAGTTATTCAACAAGGGTGTACTGCTTTGCACGTTCTGTATATTTTTAGGCGGTGCGGCGGAATGTACGATGTCGCAATGGGCATCGGGTTTTATTGAAAAAGCCATAGGTGCACCGAAGCTTTTCGGGGATTTGCTGGGGGTTGCGTTATTTGGCGTTTTCCTTGGTACAGGAAGAACATTATACTCAAAATACGGCAAAAACATCGTGAATGTATTACTTTTTGGTATGTTGGGTGCAACGGTATGTTATTTTGTTGCAGGATTTGTTCTGAATCCGATAGTGGCAATTGGTGCGTGTGCACTTACAGGACTATGCACATCAATGCTATGGCCGGGTACGCTGATTTATGTTGAGGAAAAGATACCCAATGTCGGAGTTGCAATTTATGCACTTATGGCTGCAGGCGGTGATCTTGGTGCATCAATTGCACCGCAGCTTCTTGGAATTATATCCGATAAATTCACGCTGTCTGATTTTGCAACAAAAACAGCTCAAATGCTTAATGTAAGTGCAGAACAAATCGGTATGCGTGCAGGTCTGCTTGTTGCAGGGGTATTTCCGTTTGCAGGAGTTATGCTTGTGTTATATATGAAAAAGTATTTTAAGAAATCCGAAGCACAGAAAGGATAATCAGAATGAAATTAAGTAAACTTTTTGGAGAAAACAAATTATCTTTATCTTTTGAGGTATTTCCGCCAAAAACTGATACATCGTTTGAGAGTGTAAAGCACGCAACGGAGGAAATAGCTAAACTGAAACCCTCGTTTATGAGTGTGACATACGGTGCGGGCGGCGGTACAAGCCGTTATACTCTTGATATTGCAAAGAACATCAAGGAATCATACGGTGTACCTACTCTTGCGCATCTTACCTGTGTTTCCTCGACAAAGGAAACAGTAAAAACAAAAATTGAAGAAATCAAAGCAGCCGGAATAGAAAACATAATGGCACTTCGGGGTGACCTCACACCTGAGCTTGAAAAATCTGACAGAAGCGGTTGGGCATACCGTCATGCCGTTGACCTTATCCGTGAGCTTAAAGAAAGCGGTGAGGATTTCTGTATCGGCGGTGCGTGCTATCCTGAAATACACCCTGAAAGTGAAAATCAGCGTGAGGATATAAAGTATTTGAAAGAAAAGGTTGACGCAGGTTGTTCGTTCCTTACAACACAGATGTTTTTTGATAATAATCTGCTCTATAACTTTCTGTATAAAATACGTGAAGCAGGCATTACTGTCCCCGTTATACCGGGCATTATGCCTATAACAAATGCAAATCAGGTAGACCGTGCAATAAAACTATCCGGCTCGTTTATGCCACAAAGGTTCAAGAGCCTTGTTGATAAGTTCGGACACTCACCTGAGGCGATGAAGCAGGCGGGTATTGCATATGCAACTGACCAGATTATTGACCTTTTTGCAAACGGTATAGCAAACGTACACGTTTACTCTATGAATAAACCCGATGTTGCACAAAAGATACAGAGCAACCTCTCGGAGATAATCAAATAATTATGACAAACACAGTTTTAACGAAGACGTATCCGCCTATGCCGTATAACCGTAAGGAAATACGCCGTTACGCAGGAGTTTCGGAAGAATTGCCTGAAATAGAAAGCGTTATGGAAGAGTGCATAGAAGAGGTGAGTGAAAAGCTCACTTATAAGGTGTGTTACGCAGAGTTTGATATAAGCCGGAAAAACGGAATAACAGACCTCGGATTTTTGCAAACTGCATCAGAGGACTTGGCAAAAAATCTTGACGGTTGCAGAAAAATAGTTGTATTTGCCGCAACTGTCGGATTGGAGCTTGACAGACTTATTGCAAAGTACGGACGCATTTCGCCTGTTAAAGCGTTGATGTTTCAGGCACTGGGTGCAGAAAGGATAGAGGCGCTTTGCGATACGTTCACAGCAGACATTCTATCTGACAGAGAAATAAAACCACGGTTCAGTGCCGGATATGGGGATTTCCCTTTAGAAGCACAAAAAAGCATATTTGCCGTACTTGACCCGGCTCGAAGAATAGGTCTTGGTTTAAACGAAAGCCTTTTGATGTCACCGTCAAAATCGGTTACGGCGATAATAGGCATAAAGTAGGAGAGATATATGAAAATTACAGAATATATAAAAGAAAATATTCTTTATCTTGACGGCGGTATGGGAACGCTTTTACAGGCACAGGGACTTAAAAGCGGTGAGCTTCCCGAACGTTGGAATATAACTCACCCCGATGTGATAACAGGCATCCACCGGGATTATTTTAATGCAGGTTCAAATATTGTAAACACAAATACATTTGGTGCAAACTCATTGAAGTTTGAGAGTAACGAGCTTGAACTGATTATAAAATCTGCAATCGAAAATGCTAAAAAGGCAAGGGAAGAGAGCGAGACAGAGCATCCGAAATGGGTAGCGCTTGACATCGGTCCGACAGGCAGAATGCTTGCACCGTACGGCGATTTCGATTTTGAAGATGCAGTAAAGACATTTGCCCAAACAGTAAAGCTTGGTGTTAAATATGGTGCAGAGCTTATAGTTATAGAAACTATGAACGACAGTTACGAAACAAAAGCGGCACTTTTAGCGGCAAAGGAGAATTCGGATTTACCTGTTTTTGTGTCTAATGCGTATAGTGAAGACGGAAAGCTTATGACAGGTGCTGACCCCTCTGCCATGGTTGCGATGCTTGAGAGTATGGGTGCTGATGCAATTGGTGTAAACTGCTCACTCGGACCTAAAGCATTGTCGGGTATTGTCGGTGAATATTTGAAATATGCATCTATCCCTGTCATTTTGAAGCCTAATGCAGGACTTCCTAAATCAGTTGACGGAAAGACTGTGTTTGACGTTTTACCTCCCGAATTTGCAGAGGATGTAACGGAGCTTATAAAAAAAGGTGTTCGCATTGCCGGCGGTTGTTGTGGTACTACTCCTGAGTATATCGGTGAACTTGTTAAAAAGTCAGGAGATGTTACAGTAAAACCGATTGAAGAAAAAAATATTACATGTGTATCTTCATATACACACGCTGTTGTTTTTGATAAAAAACCTGTTTTAATCGGCGAGCGTATAAACCCGACAGGAAAAAAACGCTTCAAGGAAGCTTTAAAGGCTAATGACATTGACTATATATTAAAAGAGGGAATAGCACAAGAGGAAAAGGGTGTGGATATTCTTGACGTCAATGTCGGGTTACCGGAAATTGACGAGGTTAAAATGCTCAAAACTGCCGTTTGTGAGCTTCAGGCAATTATTGACTTACCATTACAGATTGATACATCTGATATAACTGCAATGGAGACGGCGATGCGCCGTTATAACGGTAAGGCAATGATAAACTCTGTCAATGGTAAACAGGAGAGTATGGATGCAGTTTTTCCGCTTGTAAAGAAGTATGGCGGTCTTGTGGTTGCACTTACTCTTGATGAGTCGGGAATACCTGATAAAGCAGACGAACGTCTGGAGATTGCAAAGCGTATCCTTTGTGAAGTTGAAAAATACGGTATAGACAAAAAGGATATCATCTTTGACCCGTTGGCGCTTACAATAAGTGCTGATACAAATGCCGGAAAAGAAACACTGCGTGCAGTGGAGCTCATTACAAATGAGCTTGGTTGTAAAACATCACTTGGCGTTTCCAATGTGTCATTTGGCTTACCCAGACGTGATATAATTAACAGTACATTCTTTACGATTGCAATGAGTAAGGGATTGTCAGCTGCGATAATGAACCCATATTCACAGGAAATGATGCAGGCATATT
>JAFODX010000074.1 GCA_017380475.1 Clostridia bacterium | reverse complement strand
GCAACTTTGACAGAATTTTAGTTGATTATTATAGAAACGACATTGAAAACGGAATTACCGAAAAAGAACTCCGCACCGAGCTATCGTACTTTTTACTGCAGTTTACCGCTATCGGAAACTACTGGAATCAGCCGGTTTTCTTAGGCGGATGCAAGGAAGATGAATCAACCGAAATAAACGAGCTTTCATATGTTTTTCTTGATGTCTATGACAAGATGAATATATATAACCCAAAAATTCAGATTAAGGTTGCAGATTCTACTCCAAAGGATTTTATTCTTAAAGCACTTGATATGATTCGACGTGGCAATAACAGTATAGTTTTTGTATCTGATGCCACTATCCGAAAAGCACTTGTCCGTGCAGGTGCAACAGAAGAGGAAGCAAGGCTTTGCAACGTCAAGGGCTGTTATGAATATTCAATTCAGGGCAGTATGAGTTGCGGTATGAATTACCTTAATCTTATGAAGCCTCTCGAATATACATTGCACGAGGGTTGCGACGGTGTTACCGGTAAATTCGCAGGACTAAAGAGTCCGTCGGTTGGTATGTACAGGAATTTTGATGAGTTATATGCCGAGTATAAAAAACAGCTATCATACCTTATGGATATCACTATGGAGGTTGTTAACTCGTTCGAGGATTATCTTTCATATATCAATCCTCAGTCGATGATATCAGCCACATATCCATCGTGTCTTGAAAAAGCAAAGGATGCTCTCGCCGGCGGTTCGGTTTCTAACAATACTGCCATATCTGCAGGCTTTATCGGGGACTTGTCCGATTCACTTACAATCATTAAAAAATATGTATACGACAGAAAAGAACTTTCCTTGTCAGAACTTGTAAAAATCCTTGACAACGACTTTGTCGACAACGAGAATTTACGCAGGAAGTTTTATAATGACCCTGACAAATATGGAAATAACCGTGACTTACCCGACAGTTTTGCAACAGATATCACAAGCTTTGTTGCCGATTATCTGCGTGGCAAACCCAACGCAAAAAAACGTGGCGGTAAATGGGGTTGCGGTTTCCATGTTGCAAGAATGTCATATACGCAGGGTAAAGCGACCGCATCATCCCCTAACGGACGTCTTAAAGGCGATGAACTTTCAAAGAACTGCTCTGCATCAATGGGACAGAACCGCGAGGGTGCAACTGCTGCCGTTTTGTCAAATACTAAAATAGATGCAACAGCATTTGCAGGAGATGCCGCACTCGACCTTGGTCTTTTACCGTCTGCAGTTAAAGGTGATGACGGATTAGAGGCGATGTATGGTTTGCTTATAACATTTATAAATCGCGGCGGTCACGCAATACATATAAATGTATTCGACGCAGATACTCTCCGTGATGCGCAGAAAAACCCCGACAAGTACCGTGACTTACAAATACGAGTATGCGGCTGGAATGTTTTATGGAATAACATAAATAAAGTTGAGCAGGACGGATTTATCCGTCAGGCTGAAAGTCTGGTGTAACATCCGGTAAAGAAACAGTACTATCGAGAATATAAAACCAAAGGAGAAAAAAACTGCTATGAGTGCAAGAATTTTTGAAATAAAACGGTTTGCAGTTCACGACGGTGACGGAATACGCACAACCGTGTTTTTCAAAGGCTGTCCCTTAAAATGTGTGTGGTGCCATAACCCCGAGGGCATTGACTTTAAACCCGAGCTTGCATATTATGAGAATAAATGCATTAATTGCGGTGAGTGCATACGGGTGTGTCCGAACAATGCACATACAATTGAAAAAGGAGTACACATATTCAACAGAAAAAAGTGTACAGGATGCGGTAATTGCGAGGAAGTGTGTCTTGGAAACGCTCTTACACTTTACGGTGAGGAAGTGACAGAAGATGAACTCCTTCCAAAACTTTTGGAAGATAAGGAGTTTTATGAAAACTCAAACGGCGGTGTCACACTTTCAGGTGGCGAGTGCCTTATGCAGTCGGATTTTTGTGCCGAGCTTTTGAAAAAGCTTAAAGAGAACGGTATTAACACAGCCGTTGACACCTGCGGTTTTGTACCGCAACAAGCTATTGACAAGGTGATACCCTACACTGATGTTTTTCTCTATGATATGAAAGCATACGATGAGGACATACATATTAAATGCACAGGTTATTCCAATAAGTTAATACTTGAAAACATTAAATACATTGACAGTTGCAACAAGGCTATAGAGGTACGTATCCCATACGTTCCCGACTATAACAGCGACCAGATTGAAAAGATTGCCGTATTCTTAAAGGATTTAAATAATCTTACGAAAGTACGCATCCTGCCCTATCATAACTATGCAGGCTCAAAATACACATCGCTTGCTAAAAAGAACACCTTGCCAACCCAACTGCCCACAGACAGTGAAATGGAAGACGCACGGACAATTTTAAGAAAATACGGTCTGAAAGTTGTTGAATAAAAAAAGGAACACGATTGTGTTCCTTTTAGTTTTCTTATCTGTTAAGGATAATCTTTGTAAGTTCAACAGGGTCAACAATCTTGCCGTCCTTATAAACACGCATATTACCTGATGCGATTTCGTCTATAAGAATAACCTCGCCGTTGTTGTAACCAAACTCAAATTTGATATCCCACAAGTCAAGACCCAATGTCTTGAGGTCGTCTGCTACTACCTTTGTTATCTTAAGAGTCTGCTCTTTCATACTCTCAAACATTTCAGGGCTCATAACACCAAGTGCCGCAAGTCCTTCACCTGTTACCAACGGATCACCCTTTTCGTCGTTCTTGAAAGTACATTCAACATATCCACCCTCAAGCGGTGTACCGTCTTCTATATACTCACCGTATCTGCGGATAAAACTACCTGTTGCCACAAGTCTGCAGATTACTTCAAGACCGTGACCGAACACTGTTGCAGGAAGTACTTCCATAGTAGCATCATCAACATTTGCACTTACATAGTGTGTCTTTATGCCCTCTTCTTTGAGCAAATCAAAATAATGAACTGATGTTCTGAGATTTGCCTTACCGATACCTTCAATTGTAAGACCTACTGAGTTCTCGCCCGGATCAAATACGCCGTCTTTACCTGTACAGTCATCCTTGAATTTCAATAAAACATTTCCGTTCTCTAACTCAAAAACGTCCTTTGTTTTGCCTTCGTAGATTTTTTTCATAGTTCTACCCTCGTTTCTCATTTAATAAGTTTATTTTACCACAATAACGTGTAAATTTCAATATTTATATATCTAAAATTTGCGGTTTTTGAAAAAAATTTTTTATTTATTTTTTACAATAGCCTTGCCCGGCATTTGTTTTAGAAATGCGTAATTTTTACTTTGGTAAATCTGACCGTAAAGGGCAGGCTTGTGTCATTTTATTAGTCTGTACAATGTCGGGTCAAATCCGAACTCTGTTATTAATCTTTCTGCTTCTTTAAGATATTTATCCTTTGTCT
>JAFODX010000073.1 GCA_017380475.1 Clostridia bacterium | reverse complement strand
GTGACTTTGACATCTTTTCGCCATTTTCACCAAGAATCATACCGTGAGATGTTCTCTTCTGATACGGTTCCTTTGTCGGAACTACGCCGATATCATAGAGGAACTTGTGCCAGAATCTTGAATATAATAAGTGAAGTGTTGTATGCTCCATACCACCGTTATACCAATCAACCGGTGACCAGTAATCAAGAGCTTCTTTTGATGCAAGTGCGTTATCGTTATGTGCATCAGCATATCTTAAGAAATACCAGCTTGAACCTGCCCACTGTGGCATTGTATCTGTTTCACGCTTTGCAGGTGCACCACAGCACGGACAAGTTACATTTATCCAGTCTGTTGCATTTGCAAGCGGTGATTCACCGTTCTCGCCGGGCTTGAACTCTTCCATGTCAGGAAGCACAAGCGGAAGCTCGTCTTCAGGTACGGGTACCTGACCGCACTTCGGACAGTGTATAATCGGAATCGGCTCACCCCAATATCTCTGACGTGAGAATACCCAGTCACGGAGCTTGTAGTTAACCTTGCGTGTGCCAAGTCCTTCTTTTTCAAGATAGTCTATCATTGCAGGGATAGCGTCCTTTACTGCCATACCTGTCAAAAAGCCTGAGTTTACCATTGTTCCGCTCGCAACGTCTGTGTAAGCTTCTTCATTTACATCCTTACCGCCTGATACAACTTCAATTATCGGCAAATCGAATGCCTTTGCAAACTCCCAGTCACGTGTATCATGAGCAGGAACTGCCATAATTGCACCTGTGCCGTATGTTACAAGTACATAGTCTGACACAAACACAGGTATCTCTGTACCGGTTACGGGGTTAATTGCGTTAACGCCCATAAGTCTCACGCCGGTCTTCTCCTTTGCAAGCTCTGTTCTTTCAAATTCTGATTTCTTTGCAGCAGCTGCCTGATATGCCTTTACCTCATCATAGTTTGTGAGCTTATCGGCAAGCTTTTCAATCAACGGATGCTCCGGTGAAATAACTGTATATGTTGCACCGAAGAGTGTGTCACATCTTGTTGTATATACAACCATTTCATCGCCTGATGTCAATGTGAACTTAACCTCTGCACCCTCACTTCTGCCAATCCAGTTTCTCTGCTGTGTCTTAATCTTCTCAAGGAAGTCAATATCATCAAGGTCATCAATAAGACGCTGTGCATACTCTGTGATTTTGAGCATCCACTGGCTCTGACGCTTCTGTACAACCTCACCGCCGCAACGCTCACAAACGCCATTTACAACCTCTTCGTTTGCAAGACCTACGTTACATGATGTACACCAGTTTATCGGCATTTCCTGCTTGTATGCAAGACCTTTCTTGAATAGCTGTAAGAATATCCACTGTGTCCACTTGTAGTAGTTGGGGTCTGTTGTGTTTATTTCTCTTGACCAGTCAAATGAGAAGCCAAGCATCTTAAGCTGACGTGTAAAGTTTGCAATGTTCTTTGCAGTGATAACCGCAGGATGAACGTTGTTCTGAATAGCATAGTTTTCAGCCGGCAAGCCGAATGCGTCCCAGCCTATAGGATAAAGCACATTGTATCCCTGCATACGACGCTTTCTTGCAATGATGTCCATTGCAGTATAGCTTCTGGGATGACCTACGTGCAAACCCTGACCTGACGGGTACGGAAACTCAATAAGACCGAAGAACTTCTCCTTGTCTGAGCCGTTTACCGCTTCAAACGCATGAGCCTCTTCCCATTTGTCCTGCCATTTCTTTTCGATTTCTTTAAAATTGTAATCTGCCATTTCTATTTACCTCTTTCTTATTCTTCTGTAAGTATTTTTCCTGCATCGTCCCATAGGCGTTCTATGCCGTAGAACTCACGCATTTCCTGCTGCATAACGTGTACAACCACATCGCCGTAGTCCATCAAAACCCATGAACCTGTGCTGTAACCTTCTTTATGACGGACATCAATACCCGCCTTTTCCAACTGCTCCTCAACCTCATCGGCACACGCACGCACCTGAACGGTTGACTGACAGGATGCAATAACAAAATACTCACTCAAAGATGTGCGTTCTTTAACATCAATCACTTCGATATTTGAAGCTTTCTTATCTTCAAGTGCCTTTACAACAGCCTGTGATTTTTCGTTTGCTGTCATTTGTTTTCCTCCCTTGGTTGTTTGTTTTTTATACACATCTCATTCCACGCATAGAGCGTGTTGGGGTGTATTATATTTCCTTTTTCTATATTGAATACAACTGAACGTCTTAAAGCCTCGCAAAATGCAAGGTCAATATTTTCGTTGCACAGTTTGCGTAATTTATCCACGCCGTCAAAGTCACGGTACGGCTCGGTTATATCTGCAAGATATATAATCTTGTCAAGCAAAGTCATATTCTCTCTTGCAACTGTATGATACCGGATTGCGTCAAGTATTTCTGTATCTGTTATTCCGTATTCGTATTCTGCGACATATGCACCCACCGGTGCATGAACAACACCCGGACACGCAAGCGTTTCACGGTCAAGCTCACAACCCATATTCACAGCCTCACTGTATGGAATACACTTTGCACAGTCGTGAACAAGCCCTGCAAGGTATGCTTTGTTTTTATCGTAACCGTAAAGTTCTGCAAGCCTTACCGCCTCATCGGCAACGCTTATACTGTGATTGTAACGTTTTTCGGTAAGTGCCTTTTTAAGCTTTTCTTTAATATCTATTATATTCATCAGATGTAGAGTCCTTTTTCTTTTATAAACTCCCAAACCTCATTGCCCACAAACCCCGAAACTGATTCACCGTTTTTAATACGTCTGCGTATTTCCGTAGAAGAAATCTCAAGGATTTTTGCATTTATCGGTCTTATATCCGCATTAAACTGTTTTTTTCGGTCTGCTATAAGGTTATCCAAATCGTATTTATTATCCCTCGGATATACAAGCAGTATGCAATTATCCGTAACGGTTTGCGGTTCATACCACTTCGTTAAATCCTGCAGTGAGTCCTCGCCGATTATGAAATATATCTCCCACTCGGGATGAAGCTTTTTCAGTTCGGTCAGTGTTTTTGCCGTGTATGAATATTCGGTTTTTGAAACCTCGTAATCGTATGGGACAATTTCCTCCTCACCCGAAAGTGCAAGCTTTACCATTTCATGACGCAAAGCTGCATCGGTGATTACCCCTCGCTTATGCGGCGGCATACCGCCCGTCATAACAAGTACTGTGTCAAGTTCATATTGATTTAATGCACAGCGTGCAAGCTCGATATGACCAAGGTGTATGGGGTCAAATGTACCGCCTAAAATTCCAACCTTTTTCATTTTCTCGGAAGTTCAATTTTACGGTATTTTTCATTTGAGGACTTACGGTACAGAACAAACTTTCCGCCAATTGCCTGAACAGGCTCTGCCAGAAGCCGTCTTGCAACCTCGTCACACGTTTCTCTCGTGTCAAGCATTGCAGTTTCAAGTATTGAAATTTTTATAATTTCGCGTTTTTCAAGTGCCTCATCAATCGCAACAATAACGGTGTCTGTAAGCCCGTCTTTTCCTATCTGGAATATTGGTTGCATTGTGTGTCCGATTTTACGCAGATATGCTCTTTGCTTGCCTGTAATCATCAGAATCTCCCTTTATAATATAATCTGTAATATTTTATCACATTTATTCCCTTATGTCAAGCATTTATGCCATTTCCTGTGACAAAAAGTTAATTTTATTTTAATGTTGAAATTATTTCCTTTTTATGGTATACTGAAATCAATAACAATGAAAGGCGAAATGCTATGCTTACTAAAATAAATACCGTAGCGCTTACGGGACTTGACGGAAACATAATAGAAGTACAAACCGATATATCCAACGGTATCGTTGCGTTTGATATCATCGGATTACCCGATGCTACAGTAAAAGAGGCACGCGAACGTGCAAAAGCATCAATCAAAAACTGTGGCTGTGAATATCCTAAAAAGCGTATCACAATGAATCTTGCACCGGCATCTTTGAAAAAAGAAGGCTCGGGGTTTGACCTTGCAATAACGCTTTCAATTCTTGATGCATCAAAACAGATTGATATATGCGACCGCAATGAGGTTGTGTTTTTAGGTGAGCTTGCACTTGACGGGGCTGTCAAGCCGATACGTGGAATACTCCCGATGGTAATATCAGCATACGAGCATAATATCAAAAAGTGCTTTGTTCCTGCCGATAACGCAGATGAAGCGGCAGTTATAGAGGGTATTGAAATTTACCCCGTTAAAACGCTTAACGACGTAATAGACCACTATGACGGAATCCGTCCGATAAAGCCTTTCGAGACCGACATAGACTACTTTGCAACAGCATCCACCCTTGCACTCTGCGATATGCGTGAGGTAAAAGGGCAGGAGCAGGCAAAACGTGCAATTGAAGTCGGAGCAAGCGGTCTTCATAATATTTTGATGTCGGGGCCTGCCGGAACAGGTAAGTCAATGCTTGCAAAGCGTGTAAGCACAATACTCCCCGACATGACATTTGAGGAAATGCTTGAAGTTACAAAGCTTCATTCCATAGCAGGAACACTGCCTGAACGCACACCGCTTATAACGTCACGTCCGTTCAGAAGTCCGCATCATACGGTTTCGGCAAATGCACTCTCCGGCGGTGGCTCTGTTCCTCGTCCCGGCGAGCTGTCGCTTGCTCACCGTGGTGTGTTGTTCCTTGACGAGTTACCGGAGTTCCGACGTGACACCCTTGAGGTTTTGCGTCAGCCGCTTGAGGATGGGATTATAACAATTTCACGAGTAAATGCGACACTGTCTTATCCGTGTAACATTATGCTCATAGCCGCGATGAATCCTTGTCCCTGCGGAAACCGGAATAATCCGAACCGTGTCTGCACGTGTACACCTGCACAGGTACAGCGTTACCGTTCAAAAATATCAGCTCCGTTACTTGACAGAATTGATATTCAGATAGAAGTTCCGGCGGTGGAATATGACGACCTTTCAAAGCTTGCCGACGGCGACACAAGCGCACAGATTAAGGAACGTGTAAATAAGGCACGCAAAATCCAGCTTGAACGTTATGCAAGCGATAATATAACCGCAAACTCACAGTTGACCGCCGCAATGCTTGATAAATACTGTGCATTGGGCGAAGCTGAAAGTAAACTCTTGAAATCTGCATTTGACCGTCTTGGATTGAGTGCAAGAGCACACAGCAAAATCTTAAAGGTCGCAAGAACTATCGCCGACCTTGATGCATCAGACGATATTAAGACTTTACATATCGCCGAGGCAATCCAGTACAGAAACTTTGACAGAATAGGATATTAAGACATAAAAAAACACTTCAGATTTGAAGTGTTTTTTTATGTCTTTAGAATCCGCAAAGCTTATGCAGATAGTCACTTGATGCCTTAAGGCTCGGTTCAAATTCGAACGGGCAGTTATCCTGCTCTACACAGAAATACTTAACACCGCACTTTTCGGCTGTTTCTATTGCCTTTTTAAAGTCAATGTTTCCGTTACCTACCTCTGTTATATATGATACAACCGCATTGTTTTCATCATACTTAACCGCCATATCCTTAAGGTGAAGTATGTCAATTTTTCCTGCGAGCTTTTCTATCCATGTGCAGACATCACCGCCTGCATTCTGCACCCAGTATGTATCAAGCACGAACGAAACATTATCGTCAAATCCGTCCATAAACATTTCCATCATTGTCTTGCCGTTGTCAAGCTTAATGAATTCCTGGCTGTGGTTATGGTATGTAAACTTCATACCCTCTTCTTTAAGGCGTTTTGCAACCTTATTGGCATCAGCAATAAACTGCTCCACCACGGCTGACTCACTGACACCCCAACCGAAACCGCCGATACCCATATTGGTTGTGCCAAGCTTTTTGTGATTTTCTATACAGGTTTCTATATCGTTTACCATCGGTTCAAACGGGTCGTGTGTTCCGACTATTTCGATACCTGCATCGTTTGCAAGCTTGCCAAACACACCGTAATCCATACCGTAACATCCGGCAGTCTGTGCCTCCGTATAGCCGAGTTCTCTGAGCTTTTTAAATGTAGCTCTCGCATCTTCTTCCGTAGTAAGATGGTCTCTTACAGAATAAAGCTGTATACCTATTTTGTTCATAAATTTTACCTCGTTTCAAGTATTTGTTATACTTATTATACCACATTTACCTGAAATGTCAATAGATAAAACTTATTTTGAATTGCTTGTTACAAAGTCATAAATTATATCTGCAAAGATATAATTTCCGTTCTCATCAATCAGGTATTTGTATTCACAGTGTTCGTAATTTTCCATCAGGCGGAATTTTACTGCCGACATATCGTGACCAAACTGTGCAAGCTTTGCCATAAGGAGCTTTGTCTCCTCATATCGACACGCCATATCATTGTCTGCAACAATAAATTCCATCGGCGGATACTTGTCCTCACAGATGTGATAAAGCGGTGCCGCTTCATCTATAATTGCCTGTCTTGAATCCAGACCACGCTCTTCTAAAACATTGAAATGGGTCGTGGGCTGACCTGCGTTGTGAATATAGCCTGAAATATCGTCGTTGCTGATTCCGTGCTTTGCAAGATACTTTTTATCAAAGCAAAGCATCATTGATATGTATGCACCCGCACTTGTGCCGACAACGAAAAGGTCGGTAACATTACCGTACTTTTCCATATTTTCCTTTGCCCAGGCGATAACAGATGCTCCGTCCTCAATGAACTGCGGATATTTTGCATCAGGATACATTCTGTACTGACCGCTTACAACCGCTA
The DNA here is from genome assembly GCA_017380475.1 of Clostridia bacterium. Lineage (GTDB taxonomy): Bacteria > Bacillota > Clostridia > UBA1381 > UBA1381 > Ornithomonoglobus. The sequence goes on along the minus strand of JAFODX010000073.1, from coordinate 1,533 downwards.
CACCTTTTTTTACAAGGCTGTCTACAAACTCCTGCTCCGGCACTCCCGCTCCAAGTCCTCCGCCGTGCAGATAAACACAGACTGGAAATGTATCCGATTCAGGAAGATATACTACCACATATTGGTTTTCGTGTTCTCCGTATTTGAATTTTTCCATATTATCTCACCTTTTTATCCTTTTTGTAAACTGCAAAGTACGAACCGCCTACTATGAACAAAACCGCAACAAATACCTTTAAATCCGGCACAATACCGTTTATTGCAAAAGTCGCAAACGGGGTAAGAACCGGCTTAATAAAGAACGCAAGTGATGCCATAATCGTACCACCCTTTTCCATTGCACGGAAATAACTCCAGTAGCCTATGCCTGTAACAAAAAGTCCGATATATAGCATAACAAGTACGTTTTCCGTGTTCATTTCCGGAATTATATCCTGTCTGCCTATAAGAAGTACAACAAGCAAAACTATACTTCCGAGTAAAAACGAACCCGTAGTCTGAACAGCTGCACCAAGATGCTTTGTATACTTTCTGCACAGTACAGTGTAGATGCTGAAGGTCAATGCCGAAACAACCGCAAGCAATACTGCCGACAAGTTCTCGCCTGTTTTAAAATCAGCACATATAGCAATTCCAATCACGCCCAGAATCACAGCAATGCCCTTATTTGCCGTCATTTTCTCTCTGAGAATAAGCATTGCAAAGAGTATGGTAGTAACAGAGTTTGCAGAAAAAATAATTGCGATAAGTGCAGGATTATCTGCCAAGCCTACAGCAAACTGCAAAGCCGTCATACTTATGCATATGAAAAGCACGCCAAGACCTGCCATCATCATCCAGTCCTTTGCCTTTATATGCATTCCGTCCTTTTTGACTTTTATAATTGCAAAAGGACATAACAGCAATGCACCTAAAATAAATCTCCAGAACGCTATTCCGAACGGACTTACAGAGCCTGCAATAAGCTTGCTGACCGGCTCAAACGTAACGAATGCAATAGCCGTTATAATTGTGTAAATTAAACCTTTTTTCATTTGATTGCCTCCCGCATGAATATTTTTTACTATTATATACCCTTTTTACCATTTTGTAAAGAATATAATAATATGCACTTGCTATACATCAAAATATATGGTATAATATTTGCCGAGGAGTGATAAAAATGGAATTTTTACAGCTTACATATTTTCAGCACACTGCAAAAACAGAAAATATATCTCATACTGCAACACATTTCAGAGTTCCGCCGTCAAGTGTGTCAGCGTCAATAAAAAAGCTTGAAAACGAGCTTGGAATACAGTTGTTTGACAGAACTGCAAACCGACTCACATTAAACGACAACGGTAAACGTTTTCTGAAAGCTGTCGATAACATTTTTTCTGAAATAGAACAGGCAAAAAATGATATTTCTGATATGTCGGGCAAAATACACGGAAAAATACATCTGCTTATCAATAATAACCGTACAACGCTGACCGACATTATATCAGAATTCAGAAGTATTTATCCTGAAATTTCGTTCATTCTCGATTT
>JAFODX010000072.1 GCA_017380475.1 Clostridia bacterium | reverse complement strand
TGAGGGGCCGTCTGCAAATTCTATCCATGTGCCGTTAGCGTCACAGAAGAATATATAAACATCCCAATTGTTGCCTTCGAAATCAATATCAATCTTATACTGTTTGCCGGGTTCAACAGGGAAGTAAGGTGAAGATGATGTTGATTCGCCAACACCTTCGTTTGATGTGATTGTGAAACCTGTGTTTGTGACATCAGAAACAGTACCGTCACCTGCAACTTTGTTCCATGCACTAAAGTCGATAAGGTTATCAAATGTAACGTTGATGTTTGATATACCCCAAACAGCGTAAAGTGTTGTTGTGCCGTTAGCATCGCCATTAAGTCTGTTAACTGTCTGACCAAGCTGATACTGTGCTGATGTTGCATTGGGGATTGTTGACCAACCGATAAGTGCATAACCGATTCTTGTGAAGCCCGATGATGCAAGGGTTACATTTTCAGTATATTTGGCTGTCTGACTTTCAACAGAGCCTAAACCATTGTTTGCATTATAAACAATTTTGTAGCTGTTTTCAGTCCAAGTGGAGTACAGATGCCAGTTGTTTTCTACAAGGAAAGTATCATCGAAGCCTCTCATGTTGAAATCGCCGAGCTTATCATCTCCGAAGTTTGTTTCAGCCATCCATGTGTCGAATGTATAACCAGGTCTTGTGGGAGTGTATTCAAATACATCACCAATACCCATTTTTGTGTGATAATAACGTCTGTATTCACGATTTGTAATATTGTTTGCATGGTCAAGGAACAATTCTGCTTCGTAAACAGCAATGTTTGAATATGTTACTGTTGAACCGTGCTGGCTGTTATCAAAACGGAGAACGAGACCTGTGTTATTACCTGAATTAAATGTTACACGATGAGTGCCGGGACTGTATCTTGTTGACTGACCTGTTTCGCCTGCGAATGAAGCTGAACCGCTGAAATATGCGCATACGCTGGGTTTACCGCCGTCGTTGCTTGTTGCGGTATATTCAATGACATAATCTGTGTTTGCCTTTACGGGCATTGTGTAAAGGTTGCCGGAGTCAACCCAGAGATTTGTTCTTGCGAAGTTGTTTGTATCTTCGTCGTTGTAGATTGTAATTGTGCCGTTTTCTGCGTCAGCAACGATTCCTTCCTTGGAAACGAGTCTGTCGCCGTTTGCAGCATCGCCGTACCAAAGCTGGTTACATGATGATTTTGCCCAGTTGGAGAACGAGAATATACTGTCATAAATAACATCATAACCTGCTGCAATCCACTTGCCGTAAACAACTGTTGTGGGGTTGTTGAGCTGATAAACATTTTCAATACGAATGCCGCTCTTTGTATACCAACCGTCGAATGTGTAGCCGGGGGCGGGATTGGGGAAGCAAAGCTCTTTATTATCGCCGGGATAGAAACCGAGGCGAGCATCGGCTGTTGTTGCACCGAATCTGTCAAAGTTTTCTTTTTCGTAAACACCTATCTGTGAGAATGTGATTGTTTTACCTGCATCATTAGCGTCGAAACGAAGTTCGATGTATGCCGCATTTGCATCTACGGTAAATGCTAAATTACGGGTTTCACCGGGTGCAAGACCGCTGATAACGCCCGGAATAGCACTGTATGCGAGGCCGTCTTTATTATACTGGAAAACAAAAACGTCACCGCCTGAAGTTGAACTTGCAAGGCTTGTTGCTTCAACAACATATGATTTGCCGCCTGTAACGGGAATACAGTTGTTGCTGAAATCACGGGTACTTACAAGATTCTGTCCGTCATAAGTGCCTTTTGTATATATTTCGCTATTGTTATTATTTACGATTGTGATTGTTCCGTTAATGATGTCTGTTGTAATTGTGCCGTTGAAAACACCTTTACTTGCAGAATTGTTCCATCTGTTGAACGAGAAGAGGTTTTCGTATCTTACTTCATACGGAGCGTATTTAACTCTTATACCGCATGTGGAGCATTCTTTGTACTGAATGTTTTCTTCGGTAAAGATATCGCCGAATGCATGAGGAAGTGTTGTTATGACTTCTTGCTCTTTATATACCTTACCGCACATGTTACAGAAGCTGCCTTCTGTGTAACCGTTAACTGCGCATGTGGGCTCTTTTGCGGCAAGAGAAGATGTCTTACAGGGTCCGAGAAGAGCTTTTGCTGCTTCATATTCTGTTTTAAACTGATCAATCTGTTTACAGCAAAGCTGAATAGCTGCTTCTACACCGGTAGCATAGTTATATGTTCTGGGGTCAAAATTTTGAATAGCAAGAACAACAGACTTATAGTTTTCGATTGCTGCGGGACAATATGATTTGTTTGAAATCATTGAATCAAATTCTGCTGCTACGAGATTGCGAAGCTCTACATAATCTCTGATGTCAACTACCCAGATGTTATGATTGGGTGTTCCTTCATTATTGCTTGCATTACCTGATGATGAGTTGCTTCCTGAGGTGGATGCTTCCCAATACCATGAAGGATTGTATTTCTGATAACCGCTTGAATTAAATGTAACATTATCTTCGTTAAGAGCAAGAACACTTGCAAAATAACGAATTTCTCTGTTACCTTGGGTATTAGCGTCATCAAGGTCTGCACTGAGTCGAGTGGATGAATTATGACCTATGGAAGTGCCTTGCGGCTTTGTCATAGTATAAGGATAGTTAGCTCTTGTATCGTGTCCTACCCAATTCTGAGTAAGATAAAAATTAGCATTATCAGCAGTGCTGCTTGCAGAGGCGGATGGATATGCTGTTATCATGGCTGAATCGTATTTGTTCTTATTAAGTCTAGCACCTAACATAACAGGCATCTTCGGCGTATTAATTCCGTCATAGTACAAAACGGTATTGTTCGGGTAATAAATACCTACGTTTGTGTATTGGCTCTGTGCTGCAGTTGCCGCCATATAGCTAAAGTCACCGCTGTCAGGGTTATTGCTTTCACCGGTACCTTCAGGCATATTGGGAAGAGACTGCCAATAAAAAATATTTGAGTAGTGGTCTGAGCTTGTTGGACTTCCGCTGTCTTCATGTTCAAACCTGGGGTAAGCGTTTGTCATACCGTTATAGGTCGTGGGTCTGTCATTAACTATGCCGGCTTCAATATCCTGCTTGTTTTGAACATTCAAAATATCATAATATGACATCGATGCATCATAAATACAGAAATCTTGAATTGTACCGGTGAAAAGAGGGTCGTCGAAGTACGACTTGCCTATACGGAGGACAGAATTGCCTATCTCCTTGTACCAGTTATCATCAAGAGGGATTCGGGTGTTTTCTGTATCGGTATTTGTAAACCTGTTTCTTTTGAGAACAACCTCACCGTCAAGGTACATAATTATATTACCGTTGGCGTAACTGATGAGATATTCATGCTTTGTATTGTCGTTGAGATTTTTTTTGATACCAATCCAGTCGCGGACATCAAGACTGTTAAAGCCGCTTGTTTTCTCCTGTAAAGGACCGTTGAAGTTTCCGATATAAGCACCGTGTTTATCAGCAACCGGTGACATATGCGTATAGCATTCCTGGAAATTTGTTCTTTGAGAACCGTTGTTTGAAATGTCAAAAAATCGTGTATTGGAAGCGGTAGCAGAAGGAGCGAGTGCGTTAAAAGTTATAGTAAATCCGTCATAGTAATTCAGGTCTCCGGAAATTAAATCGGCAAGGTTGACCTGTGCACCGGCTGAAGCAAAATTAGCATAATATTCTCCACTTGCTTCCTGCTGCATAGTAATTGTACCGTCTGTACGTGTAAGCTTGGCATGCTTGGTGTGTTCCAATAGCATTTGCTCTAGTAGTGCGTCCATACGGCTATCACGCGATTTGCCGTTCTTGGTCTTATTGCCAGGCAAGTGGATGCAATGATTGACAAAGTCAATGTCCTCCACCTGTATGCGCGTGATCTCGATAGGTCGAATGAGCGATGTGAACACCATCTGCATGATGATA
>JAFODX010000071.1 GCA_017380475.1 Clostridia bacterium | reverse complement strand
TTCTCTTCTATACCCTTCTCTGCACACAAATCCTTTATTGCTTTAATCAATTCCTTCATTTTGATAATCCTTCCTTTCTATGTTTACAACTTACTCCAAAGTTTGAATAAATTGCCCGGATTGTGCTTTTAGGCAAACGAGCTGTACACAGGTACGCGAGTGCGCACAAAAGTGCAATACGAGTGATTTATTCAGACTTCTGTTTTTAGAAAACAAATTTTAATCTTATATAAACAGCATCCCTTACAGGTATCTGTTTTTCTTCGCCGTTACATTCAATTGTTGCCGTTTTTTCACTGTAGGCCTTTAATACACCGTCAAACTCCTTTACTCCGTCAAGCGGTGCAAACAGCTTAACCTCTACCTCACGCCCGAGATAGTACAGAAACTCACGTTCTTTTTTGAGTTTCCTGTCAACACCGGGAGATGAAACCTCAAGAGAATACTCTGTTGCTATTATGTCCTCTTTGTCAAGAACCTCCTCAACTGCACGTGAAAACTTTTCACATTCGTCGATTCCCACACCGCCCTCACGGTCGATATAGTAGCATAATATGCCGTTAGCATACGAAACGTCAACGATATATACACCAAGTTCTTCTGCCGTCGGCTCTGCTAATGCAAGTGCCGTAATTTCAGTTTTGTTTGCCATATTAACCTCTTCTTTAATAATAATTAAAGAGTGCGTCAGGACGCACTCTTCAGAATTTTCATTAACCAAACCGAACGGTCCGGAAAATCTCAATATTCCAAACACATACATAATAGCACAAAATTTGGTATTTGTCAAGCTTTTTACGCATTTTTATTCAGTTACCGGTGCCGGTGTCTCCGTGGGTGCCGGCGGAGTATAGACCTGAGTTATGTTATTGAGCAGACACAGTTCATCATTTGTCAGGTTTGATGATTTGATATTGTTAAGTGTCGCTCTGTCTTTAGTTCTTACATATCCGCCTACAGTTGTATATCCGTCCGGATAAAGCGATGTTGCACCGTCACCCTTTGTATATGACATTTTAGCTGTATCTGCATTTTCGAACATTTCAGTCACAAGTGCAGACAGTGCTGGCATATTCGGTACCATAACCGCACCGTTACTGCTTTCGTTCAGGTTGTCACCCGGAACAGTTTCACTGCGTATTCCTGCAGAGGTGAAGTTTACCAGATACTTTGAGTACTTTATAACGTCACCGACCGTAAGATTTGTATCAACCTCACTCATTACATCTGAAAAAATTGACGGTAATTTATTGATAAGTGCAAGGTTTAGTTTCTGCTCAACAAGTGCTTTCACAAAATCCTGCTGTACTTTTATTCTGTCTTCGTCACCGTTTATATAGCCTTTACGTATTCCCGTAACAGGGTCTTCGTTACCCTTACGGTATCTCAAAAGGTGCACTACCTGCTCGCCGTTAAGCTCGTATGTTCCCGGCGGAAGGTTTATATGCAAATTCTGTGTCGGGTCATCATATACCATACCTACACCATCCCCGTAAAGGTCAGGAATTGTGAATGTTACAGGCCCTATATTGTCCATAACCTTTTCCATTGTCGAGAACGAAAAATCAATATAATAGTTTATCGGTACACCCGTGAGCCTTGAAACCGCTTCACAGGTTCCTAATGCACCACCGATTTTTCCATCTACGCTGAATGCATGTGCAGCATTGATTTTCTGATATCTGTTACCGACATACATTCTCAGGTCTCTGGGCAAAGAAAGCATATTTATTGTGTTTTTCTCTGTATCATACGATGCAAGCATTATCGCATCTGTTCTTAACCCGTCAGCATCCGTACACATTACAAGCACGTTAATGACACCACCGCTTCCCGGTGAAATAATGCCGTTTTCAGACTCGGCACGCAAACGTGCCGCACCGCCTGTAAAATCAATTCCCATAAGCAGCAGGAATACAACCATAAGAACACCCAGTGTTGCCGCAAGGGATTGAAAATATTTTTTCATAAAACTCTTTTTCACGGTTTTATCCTCACTTATCCGTTCAACTTAAGTATATTATCAGCCGCAACTGTTATGCCGAGCTTCGCCGACTCGTAAGTCAGTCCGCCCTGCATATATGCAACATACGGCTCTCTCAACGGCGCATCCGCAGAAAGTTCGATTGACGCACCTTGCACAAATGCACCTGCAGCCATTATCACCTGGTCCTGATAACCCGGCATATCCCATGGTTCAGGCACAACAAAGCTGTCAACCGGAGCACCTTTCTGTATGCCCTGTATAAACGCTATCATTTTGTCCTTGTCGCCAAATTTTACAGACTGTATTATATCATGGCGCTCACCGTCAGGCAACGGGTCAGTTTCATACCCGAGCATTGAGAACACAGATGCACACAACGTTGCGGCCTTAAGTGCCTGCAAAACGGTATGAGGTGCCATAAAAAGTCCCTGATACGCATGGCGGTTAAAGTCCATGGTAGCACCGCATTCTCTGCCGATACCTACACACGTCATTCTATACGAGCAAAGCTCAATTAAATCCTTTTTTCCCGCTATATAACCGCCTGTCGGAGCAAGACCGCCACCGGGATTTTTGATAAGAGAGCCTGCGATAAGGTCTGCACCAAAATCTGTAGGTTCTTTTGTATCCGCAAACTCTCCGTAGCAGTTATCAACTATACACAGAGTGTCAGGGGATATGTTCTTAACAAACTTAACAATCTCACCAATCTTCTCTGCACTGTATGTCGGACGCCAGTCATAACCCTTTGAACGCTGTATCATAACAGCACGTATTTTTTCTTCTTTTAATGTTTTTTCTATGGCTTCTTTGTTTATATCACCATTTACAAGATCTATTTGTTTGTAATTGATACCAAAATCCTTAAGTGAGCCATTTCCATCATCACCTGCTATGCCTATGACTTCTTCTAATGTATC
>JAFODX010000070.1 GCA_017380475.1 Clostridia bacterium | reverse complement strand
GTTCTGCCTATTGCAGCAAAACCATTTTTAACCGAAGCAACAATATAAAGTTTGAAATCATCGATGCTGTCAAGTGTGAGTGCAAAATTCTCGCCTCTTTTAAGTATTCTGACCTCTTTTGTGAAATGGTCATACACCGCAGCTTCATCTGCATCAAATCCATCAACGTCCCACGGGGATATAACTCCCGATACAGCGTTATCATTCTCATCAACGTTAAATACTGCTATAACACCATGCTCATCACACTTGTTCTGAATTTTGAATATTTTCCCGTTTGTTCGCGGATCGCTTGTGATACAATCCGCCGTCGGCATACCCGGTCTGTCGCATCGAAGAATTTTTCCGTCCTCGAAAACAAGAGGCATCAGTATCTCCCTTCGACTTCTGTCAGAAGTATCGCTTACATATATTGGGCCACCGCTTACTGCACGTATTATACTGTTTTTCATCGCCTGGCCGTCATCAGTCCACCACATATCCCAGTCACAATAATAGAACTGCCCCTGAACAAGGCAATTGTACGAACACTGCATAATATGCTTTGTAAACCATTCCTTATTCTCCGGTTTGAAATCGCCGCTGCAACGCGAAATCGGGCTCACCGCTCTGTTCCACATATCCTCGCTCGCTGTACCCATGCAGTTAATCATCTGATTATCAAAGTGCTGTCCTACTGAAGCTTCCATCGCATTATGGAAGTTTCTTGCAACCTCACCTACAGGTGCAAGTCCCCTGTAAAACCGGTTAGTCATTGACTGGTTATCAATCTTAATAAACTCGGTTCCACACTCGCGCAGATAATCATGAAATGCATTATAAAATCTATATGCTTTATCCTGCTCATAACTGTGCAGATAGTGACCTGATTCTGCCTGAATAAGACAGTCTTTGTAATCTTTGTAAATCTCACCGTCCGGGTCTATTCCCATCCAATATCCGGTCGTAGGATGCCACATACCCACTTTAATACCAAATTTATTTATATTGTCAATGCAGTTTTTTAATCCGTTGGGGAATCTCCTTGGATCTGCTTTAAAAGAATATAATTTTGACGTATGCATAACTTTGGACATACCCTGAGGTGTATCATACGGGGCCTCGTAAAAATCACGCACCTCTCCCCACATATCATCAATTATTGCCCATTTTACAGGTATATTCTTGTCCGCAAACTCCTGACATTTTGTTATGAGGTCACCCTCTGTAACTCGTATCTGGAACGCATCCCAACTGCACCATCCCAGGTATTCGAACATCTCCGGATAACGTCTTTCTGCTCTTGTACGGCATCCGTTATTAAGAAGTTTCAAACCGAGTCTCGCACAGTCTGCCATCATTTCAAAAGGATTTTTTCCCTCTGCATACAAAAAAGCAAGTCCGTGACAATATGTCAATTTGTCATACCAGCTAAAAAGCTTCGCTGTGAGCTTTCCGTTTTCATTACCACAAAGAACGCACTTGTATTTTTCAGATACGACCGGCAATATCACGCCAAAAGAGCCATCTGTTTTTTCGTAAATAAACCCTTGCGTTTCATCCGGAACATTTTCCAGTTGACTACCAAACTCAGGACTACACCAAAACTCACAGCTTCTGTAATTTGCCATCCATGACTTCATATCGGCAATTTCGATATCTATGCCTGCTCCGAACTCACTGTCAAGACAAACATTTGCATCCCCTCTGAAATACACTGCCGTTATATTATCATACAATTCTTCCGTAATTGCAACTCTGTCAAAGCCTTCTTCAATTACATTGAGATATCCTTCCATTTTCAACATCGTTCTTCACCTCTTTGATATGTATAATCCGCATTATAGCATACATTATCACAAAAATCAAGATTTATTCATCCCTTTAAACATTTGTTTATATAATACTATATTTTATTCATCAATAGTTTTTCTAAAGAATGTAATATACATATCAAAAGAAGCGTCTGTCAAATTGGCGAGTTGTGACAAAACATTTTGAGTTAATATAATCAATAATGAGCCAAAGAGTGTCAAAACTCAAATCGGAGAGAACGGAGCTTATGTTAAAGATTGAGGAACTTAAAAACACAGAAATAGATGTTAAACAAGTCATCAACCTACCTAAGGTCTGAAACATATAAAATTATCATAAATTTAAAATCTGCTTCTAATCTATTGATTTTGAGCAAATTTTTTGGTATAATAAATATATAAAGTTATGAAAGGAGCATTTTATGTGTGATACAATTTATACCATAGATGATATAAAAGCCGTTTTACACCCCGTATTTGTCAAACATAGTGTTAAAAAAGCAGTTCTTTTTGGTTCGTATGTAAAAGGACTTGCTAAACAGAATAGTGACGTTGACCTGCTCCTTGATAGCGGACTTCGCGGATTGAAATTTGTAGGCTTGATTGAAGATGTGCGGTCAGCTCTTGATAAAGAGGTTGATGTTTTTGATAAAACTCATATAATACCTAACTCTAAAATATCTTCCGAAATATCTAAAGATGGAGTGGTGATTTATGAAGGATAAAATAATTGTTGAGAAAATAATAAAATATATTTCCAAGGTTCTTTATTACACAAAAGAAATTGAATATGATGATTTTATCGACAACTCAATGCTTGTAGAAGCATGTGTTTTCAATCTCAGTCAAATTGGTGAACTTGCAAACAAAATTGACAAAGAATTTGAAGAAAAAAACTCATCAATACCATGGAGAGTTTTATATGGTTTACGGAACAAAATTGTTCATGATTATGAAGGCGTAAATCTTGTTCTTATATGGGATATTGTCAAGGAAGATTTGCCTGAACTGAATAATCAGTTGAAAGAATTAAATCAAAATTTATAATATATTTAATGTGCTTGGACTGAACAATCCAAGCACTTTTGGTATGATAAAATTCTCCTTAAATTAGTATGGTTTGGTTCACCGAATCTCTGGAAATGCACAACCTCACGCTGACGAAGGAATTTAATTACTTCATTAACATCAGGGTCATCAGAAAGACGGAGAATATTATCATACACTGCTCTTGCCTTCTGCTCTGCTGCAAGGTCTTCAAAAAGGTTTGTTATTGCATCACCCGTTACGGCGATTGATGCAGCATTAAATGGTGAACCCTGTGTATTCTGGGGATATACAGATGCACCGTTATCTGCATAATACTCCCAGCTACCCATCTTTATCCAGTCCTCGGCACATTCGCCGTCCGAGAGCTGTTTCACAAGTGTTCCCACCATTTCGAGATGCCCGAGTTCTTCTACACCAATATCGGTAAGGAGACCTTTTGTCACATCGTCAGGCATAGTGTATCTCTGTGACAAATAACGCAAAGATGCACCAAGTTCACCATTTGGTCCGCCATATTGAGTAGCAACGATATTGGCAAGTCTTGTGTTCTTCTTTTTGATATTTACCGGAAATTCAAGAAATTTATTATATGAAAACATTAAATATTCGCCTCTCTTTCCCACGGCCACGGTGAATCAAGCCACTTAAATGAGCCGAATGCAGCACTGTTATATGCCTCAAGCGGGCCGAACTCTTTTTCATATTCATATTTTAACATCTTGAGTTTTTCAACAAGCTCTTTGAACATTTCAAATGCTTTTTTATCACACGGGTGAGTGTCAAGGTACAAAAGCAAATCATATGCCGCGAAATTACACTTTTGGATTTCGTATAATCTTTCCTGTTTAGTCATTGTTTGTACCTCCCCATTTCTTGCACACTTTTCCGTATTCGCATATATCTAAAGCCAGTTCCGGGAAAATTGTGCCGTTTTTGATTGCACAGTTGCAATCATACACGCACGAGAGTTCCTGCACAGGGACATATCCGTAACCGAGACAGCCACATTTTGGGTATTTGCACATATTCTCTTCGTGCATACAACAATTATTCTGTTCCATAAAAACAATCTCCTTTCTTTGTTGTACTTTATACTATGCAAAAACCGCTTAATTGGTTATAGACAAGTAGCTTTCGGGCACAAAAAAACTGTTACACTCTCATTGTAACAGTTTTTATTATGCTTCCCATGGCATAACGTCTTTTTCTTCACGTAAATATTCAAAAATATCAGCTATACCCTCGCCCGTTTTGCTGTCAACCTCAAAAATTGTACGACAACCTGCCAGTTCAAGCCATCTTCTTGCCTGTGCAACATCCGCACCTTTGTTGTTTATCTGTGTTATTATTCCGACAACATCACGGTTACACACAGGCGTAACTGCAGGCGGGAACAACGAATATGGTTCTCTCGCCGACACTAAAATTCCGACAACATCTGCCTCAAATGTATACATTGCAAGTGCATTGCCGAGATTTTTTGTTTGTATGTACTCGCCCGGTGTGTCGATTATAACATCAAAGCGATTGACGTACTGTGTTTTATGGTACGTTATTTTTTCGCCCTTGAGTGCCTGAGTGAGTGTGGTCTTCCCTGCCTCACTGCGTCCGACAAGTATTATTTTCCTCATGTTCTGGACAACTCGCAAACGCTGAATCCAAGTCTTTCGCTTACATAATCACAAATAGCTTTTAAAGCTGACTCAACATCTGAAATAAGACCTGTGATTATAAGTGTTCCGGAAAAACGGTCAACAAAGCTCAAATCAATATTTCCCGATTTTGTTGCGATATCTGCCGCAATAATTGCAGTCTCGGCAGGACTTACAGTAAGTATACCGATTGCACTGCCCGAAAAATCTATATCCGGGTTAAGACCAAGCTTCTGATACATTATCGGGTCAGGGCTTGCAATAACGTGTGCAAGTGTCACCTGTTTACCCGGTACAAGCTCCTGAATTATACGAAGCTTACCCTCGTTATCAGGAATTAAATCCTTAATATCCATTTTGTTTCTCCTGTATATAAATGTTTATAACTCAAAACCTATCTGATATTATAATAACACATTTTTTTGTATTAGTCAATATTATCCGTTAAAATATTTTGTTTTTACAAAAAAGTCCAAAAAGACAAAAATCCAAATATTACACTGAACAGCAAGAGATACAGAAAAGAGCAAATCCAAGCCGATGCAACAAAGCTTTTGTGTCTTGTTTTATGTCGCAGTTTGTATATTCCAAACATTGCACCGATTGCACCGCCAAGCCATATATTTGCCAGGAGTCTCCATTCCGGGATTCTGTATTCATCTTCCTGTGCATACTGTTTATCCTTTTTAAAAAGAATATACGTCTTAATATTTGCAAAAATAATATACCCAAAGACAATTATCAGAATAAGGGCATTGAATTTTCCGTTACCGAAAAATTTAAGCATAGGAGGCAGATTGATTCTGACAGACATAATCCATTCGGCAAAGCCTATAAATGCACCTTTTATATTCTCTATAATTCCCATAAAAAACTCACGCAGTGCGTCTTTTATAACAATTGCTTCAGGTGAATTTTCAAAATTCTGCATAGCTTATTCCTTTACTCTGTTCCTGCGGAAAGTTTCGCTGCACGGTCGCTTGTTATAAGTGCCTCAATCACCTCATCAAGCTCACCGTTCAAGAACTGTTCCAGCTTGTATATTGTAAGATTTATTCTGTGGTCTGTTATACGGCTCTGCGGGAAATTATACGTTCTTATTCTCTCGCTTCTGTCACCTGAACCCACCTGAGATTTACGTTCATCTGCAATTTCTTTGTTGCGTTCTGCCTCCATAGCCTCGTATATCCTCGAACGCAGGATTTTCATAGCTTTTTCCTTGTTCTGAAGCTGTGATTTTTCGTCCTGACAAGATACGACAACGCCCGTCGGGATGTGCGTAATTCTGACCGCAGAATCCGTCGTATTGACACACTGACCGCCGGGGCCTCCGGCACGGAAAACGTCTATTCTCAAATCGTTACGGTTAATTTCAAACTCAACCTCTTCAACTTCAGGCAACACCGCAACAGTAACAGCAGAAGTGTGTATTCTTCCACCTGATTCGGTTTCAGGTACACGCTGAACACGGTGAACACCGCTTTCGTATTTAAGCCGTGAATACGCACCCTTGCCCTCTATCAAAAACGAAATTTCCTTATATCCGCCAAGCTCGGTTGCGTTCGAACTTAGTATTTCAAGCTTCCAACCCTGTGAATCGGCATACATAGAATACATACGCATAAGGCTTCCTGCAAAGAGTGCAGCTTCTTCGCCACCCGTTCCGCCTCGTATTTCCATAATAACGTTCTTCTCGTCGTTCGGGTCTTTCGGTATCAGCAGGAACTTGATTTCCTCTTCACTCTTTCCGGCATTGTTTTCTGCCTCGGCAAGGTCAGACTTAAGCATTTCAAGGAGTTCCTTATCCTCCTCGATTTCGATGAGTGCCTTGTCCTCCTCTATCGTTTTTATATACTCTTTGTACTTGTTATATTCATCAATTATTGGCGTAAGTTCACTGTGTTCACGGCACAAATCACGCCACCTGTCGCGGTCGGCAATAACTTCACTGTCAGAGATAAGCTCTGAAACAGTTAAAAACCGTTCCTCAAGTGATTTAAGCTTTTCCAGCATCTGTTAATCAAACCTTTCAAAATGTTACTTTCACTAATGACAATTTTACCTTTTTTCTCGTTAATTGTCAAGCTGGCAGACACATTTTTTACATATTTTCCCCATTTTCATAAAAATATCATACTATTTTTCACAATTCATAAAAAAATCGTTAAAAACTATAGACAACTACACATTTTTTTGATATAATAAAATAGTTATATTATGATTACTACAGAAAGGACTGAGGTATGTTGGCTGATAAGAACAAGCTGTCAAAACTGCAGATATCACTTATTTCCGCTGCATTGGCAACAGGTCTTGCTTCTGCTACGACAGTTTTTGCAGAAGACAGTACTGTTTCGGAAAAAGATATGCTCACACAGGCAGTTGCTTTATACGAAAAGCTTTCAGGACAGGAAGTTGTTGTTCCTGATGCGTTAATCAGCAATTGTGGCGACAAAAATCTTGGCAAAGCCGTAATGCTTGGTTTCAAGAACACTGATGAAGCGGCATATGTTTCTGATGCTGTTGCCATAAGAAAGCAAGACGCACTTACAATCCTTTATAAAACCATACTCAGTTACGATTATTCATACGCATTGACTTCTGATGAGATAGACGAAATAATGAACAACTGTTACGATAACGCTCTCGTTTCAGAAGAAAACCGTGCCGCATATGCATTTATGATAAAACACGAAATCATTCAGGGTACATACGGCACAGAGCCTGACAAACTCATAACATGGAGCAGTTGTGCAACACTTGTTGATGTGCTTTATGATTTGTTCGTTCAGGATGTTTCATTCTCAGTTGCTGACGGCTCGGTTAAAATCGGAGCAAACATTGCATTTGTTGTTGATAACTTCGGTCAGCCGCAGAGAATTGACAAAAGTGACTATGACTTTGACTGGTATGTATATAACAGCGACCCGGCAAAGTTTATGATGGTAGGCGTTAAAGAAAACAGAGTATGTGCGTTCTTTACAAACAGCGATAACTTCTCATTCGGTGACATTGCCGAAGGCGATGATTATCTCCTTGCTCACAGCTATATGGAGAATGCGGATTTCCGTATATTCAAAAACCGTGACGGTGAAATAGATGCGGTTATGTATAACCCTTATACAAAGAGCGATGTTACGCTCACAAACAGTACATATCTGCGTGCCTGCGAGCTTATTGATATCATAAATGTACAGCGTTCAAAGCAGGGGCTTGACGCACTCAACATAGACAATGAGCTTTATGTCAAGGCTGAAGATATGGTTTCACAGCCTAAATATCACGAGCTTGCACGTGATAACCGTTACACGCACACCATGGACGGTGCACAGCACGAAGAAGGCTATGACATTTTCCTGATTTACCAGAAACTTCTGGATAATGCAGAAAATGAATGCTTTGGCAGTAAAACAAGCTCAGTCGGTATATCTACATACGTTGACGGAGCATTCAATATATATACAAGTATCGTATGCTCAAAATCAAATGCAGAGCTTACAACTCAGCCTGCGGATATTGAAACAGTTTCACCTGAAACAGAAGTATTCGTTTTTGAAACCGAGGCAGACTATGACATTACAGATGCCTCAACATTCGTATTTGATACAGAAGATACGGATTCAGCACTTGCACAGGCAGAGTTAGTAACACCGCAAATCGCAGCACCGCTTAATGAAACAACAATCCCTGCCGGAAATGATCTGACAATTGAGCTTACAGAAAAATTTGCGGACGAATACTACGTATCAGTTTATTCGATTGAGGATGATGCATATGTTGTCAACAGTTTCATAAAAACGGACAGCACAACACTCTCCTTCCCTTCTGATTTATTTACCGCAGGTAAGGACTACACAGTATCCGTAAGTTCAGCATCAAGCACTGCAACATCTGCAGCAAACGAGTTTACTGTAAGATACGGCGAAGCACCAGAAAACGCATTGACTTTAGTCGCAACAGATTCTGCTATAGTTACTGACAACGACTACATTGATGTGGAGTGGCAAACCGATTTATATTCAACATTTGTTCTGGATGTTTACAATGAAGAAGGCAAGCTTATGCTTTCAGAAACAATCAACGATACAAACAAATTGACAGTAAACAACATTGACCCCGGAACATATTACATATACCTCACAGCACTCAGAAACGGAACACAGGATGTATTCAAGACTCAGGAAATGATTGTTGCAACAGTAGAGCTTCCCGAGCCTGTTATAACAGAATACATTCTCGAAGACGGCGAAAAATTCTATCCGGTATATGAAGACGAAGAAATGGGCTTGTTGTACTTCTATGGTGAAGAAATCATTGATGTTGAGCAGATAAGCTCCAACGGCAAGGTTGTAACCGCCAAAAAGAAGAAAATAACAGAAAAACAGGTCAAGAGTGTTGCCTACTACAAGTACCTTGCACAACAGCAGGAGCGTGTTGAATTCTTCCTTGGCTCAGCAACACCGACATTACGTGACAGAAGTCTTGAAACAACTGTTTATAACGGAACACCTATGTCACTTTACGACCCGACAATCGGCGGAGCAGCAGTTGCAGAGGCACAGAAATATCTCGGTGTACCGTACGTATGGGGCGGAACAACCCCCGGCGGATTTGACTGCAGCGGACTTGTGCAGTATGTTTATAATTCTCTCGGTATTACTATCAACCGAGTATCACAGGACCAGTTCAAACAAGGTGCATACGTAACCCGTGAACAGCTTATGCCCGGAGACCTTGTATTCTTCGAGGATAACGGCGATGTTCACCACGTTGGTCTTTATGTAGGAGACGGGTATATGATTCATGCTCCGTACACAGGTGCTGTAGTAAGTTATCAGTCTATAGATACACCGTATTATGCATCGCAGTTCTGTGGCGGCAGGCGTGTATACTAATGAGAAAGGGTTGTTGATAATATGGCATTAAATTCTGTTACCGCAACGGTTAATCTCAAAAAACGAGGCAGTACCACTGCACTTATAGTCATCTATACTGTGCTTGCACTGTTTTCAATCTGTATGGGATTTTTCGATATTGCAACCGACAGACGGGTGTTTGGAATCCTGTTCCTTATTGCCGCAGTTATATTCATTATACTGCTTTTAATTAAGGGTAATACAGTTTTCGGAACATCACTTAAAATCAAAGGCAATACCGTATATCTGAAGAAATGGGATAACAGTTTCCTGCCCTATTCATCAGACAGTGGACTTCTGTCTGACCTTAAACCTGCAAAAACAACCATTGTTTCGGTTGAAGCAGACGATATTGAAACTATGCTTGTAGGAACAAAGGAGTTCATAAAGCGTAATATGACCGAATCGGGAAAGCGGTTTTTAAAGGCACTTTACCCGTTCGAGCATTCGTCCAAAAAATCGAAACAGGCAATGGTTTCAGGGCTTGATATGTTCTATGTTGAAACAAAAGACGGTGATTGTGCATTTATGTGTATCCACGATTACAGTGTCAAAAACGTAGTTTCAATTATGAACGAAATTTACAACATAAACCCAGAAGTTTCTATTAAAGTAAATAACCGTGAATATAAGCGGTATATCCAGAAACTTCAAAACGTAACTGAATAATCTGAAATCCACCGTATGGTAGATTTTTCATTGGCAAAAATGCACACATCACATCGGAAAATTTGTTCATTTTGCTTTTTCGAACTTGTTTCCTGTTTGTTTCGTTGACACAACTCAAAACCGATGATATAATATGTGAAGGAATTATGCCGAAGAATATTGACAAACCTAAATTACATCAGGCATTTCACTCAAATTATGCAACTTATAAAAATGTTAAAGGAGTTTAGTTGTATGCGAGAGCAAAACACAAAGGATGTAAAAAAAGAGTTTCTTACTACTGCCTTTGATTATCTTGTAAAACACGGTCTTGAGAACACTTCTGTTCGTGATTTGTGTAAAGAAACAAAAATTTCATACGGCAGTATCTACTACTGGTTCGACGGCAAAGACGATATTTATATCAATGCAACAAAGTACGGCATTTCAAAAGTAGCAGAGGCTTTGTTT
>JAFODX010000069.1 GCA_017380475.1 Clostridia bacterium | reverse complement strand
CACAGATTATTTATAACACACTCGGCAAGGCGAAATTGATATGAATTTACTGAAACACTATAAAAAAGGAATTATTGCTGTATTAGTTACGGCTATTGTTCTTGTAATCGCATTTATGACGGGTGGTGAAAAAATATCGGTGACGGAGCAGGAACCTGCTTCGTCGCCTTGTGTAACTGTGGTTGTGACGAAGACGCCTGAAGTTTCACCGACTCCTGAAATGGTAAAAGAAACAGCCGTACCGACACCGAAGGCGGAAAAGCAAGAACAAACCGACACAACGCAGACAGAAGAGCCTCAGGAGCCGAAGAAAGAAGAAAATGACAACAGACTGACTTGTACACTATCTGTAAAATGTCATACAATATTAAGCAATATGTCAAAGCTCAGACCTGAAAAAACAGGGTTGATTCCGTCAGATGGTGTTGTTTTTTCTGAAACAGAAGTGGAGTTTTACGAGGGTGAGAGTGTTATAAATGTTCTTACCCGTGAAATGAAAAAAAACAAAATACATCTTGAATTTGTCAATGTTCCGTTGTATAATAGTGCATATATAGAAGGAATCGCAAATATATACGAGCGTGACTGCGGTGAGCTTTCAGGTTGGATGTACAGGGTGAACGGCAGTTTTCCGGGCTACGGTGCATCTCAGTGCAAGCTCAAAAAAGGTGACCGTATAGAATGGCTTTATACTTGCGACTTGGGTACTGATATAGGAGGCGGTTATGCGCCCCGTAACGGAAGAAAAAATGATGACTGATGAATTTAAGACATATCACCCAATAATAAATTTTTTGTATTTTGCGTTTATGATTGTGTGTTCGTGCATTTTTATGCACCCCGTATGCCTCTTTATATCGCTTGCGGGAGCTTTTACGTATTCAATAATGCAAAACGGCAAGAAATCGGTAAAAACAAATATTTTATATATGTTGCCTACGGTATTGGTAATGGCGTTGTTGAATCCCTTGTTCAACCATCAGGGTGTGACAATTCTTGCGTATTTTCCTGACGGAAATCCGTTGACCTTTGAATCAATAATCTACGGCATAGATGCGGCGGTTATGGTTATAAGTGTCATAGCCTGGTTTGGGTGCTGTAACAGAATAATGACAAGCGATAAAATGATATACCTTTTCGGGCGCATGGTGCCGTCGCTGTCGCTTGTTCTGTCTATGACGATGCGGTTTATACCGAAGTTTGCCAAGGACACAAAAAAAGTATGCGATGCACAGCGCGGAATCGGTTTTGACATAAACAAAGGAAAAATCACAACGCGTATGAAAACAGCGACAAAGGTTGTTTCGGTTATGCTTACACGCTCGTTGGAGAACTCAATAGAAACTGCAGACAGTATGAAATCACGTGGTTACGGAACAAAGAAAAGAACCGCATTTTCCGTTTTCCGGTTCGACAGCCGTGATGTATGTATGCTGGTTATGATGCTCATATTTGGTGCGGTTACAGTGTCAGGAGTAGTGCTTGGCGGAGTCAGGTGGCAGTATTATCCGCAACTGAACTTTACTGCAGGTACTCCGTATGCAGCAATCACATTCATTGCATACGGAATGATGGCGTTTATGCCTGTTATGATTGATATATGGGAGGGGATAAGATGGAATGTTATAAAATCGAAAATCTGACGTTTAAGTACCCTTCGGGAACGGAAAATGCTTTGTCAGATATATCCCTTTGTGTAAATCAAGGAGAGTTCATCCTGCTCTGCGGAAAATCCGGGTGCGGAAAAACAACGCTTCTGCGTCTTTTGAAATCCGTACTTGCACCGCACGGAGAAATGAACGGGAATATATATTTTTATGAAGAATCGCTTGATAAGGTGGCACAGGACATACAAGCCGAAAAAATCGGGTTTGTGATGCAGAATCCCGAAAATCAGGCGGTGACGGACAAGGTATGGCACGAGCTTGCGTTCGGACTTGAGAATATGGGTTTGCCCAATCCCGAAATAAGAGCACGAGTTTCGGAAATGGCTGAATTTTTCGGGATAACTGATTGGTTTTATAAGGATGTGTCCGAGCTTTCGGGAGGACAACTGCAGATTTTAAATCTTGCATCGGTTATGGTTATGGAGCCTGATGTCCTTATACTTGATGAGCCGACAAGTCAGCTTGACCCGATTGCATCAGGTGAGTTTTTAAAAGCGGTCGGGAAAGTAAACCGTGAGATTGGCACAACTATAATACTTTCAGAGCATCGGTTAGAGGACTCATTCGCATTAGCCGACAGAGTTGTGGTTATGGATAGCGGAAAGGTTATTGCTGACGACGCACCGCAAAAAGTCGGAATGCAACTCAAGGCGATGAACCACGAAATGGTATCAGCATTGCCCACACCGATGATCGTTGCAGATGTACTGACAGTGCGTGACGGTCGTATATGGCTTGAGGATTATTTCAAGACTTGTAAACCCTGTAAAATTGAGCCGAAAACAACAACAGTAAAAACGGATGTATGTGCAGAGCTTAAAGATGTGTGGTTTCGGTATGACAAGAAATCGACTGATGTCTTAAAAGGACTCTCACTGAAAATAAACCGTGGCGAGTTCTACGCAATAGTCGGCGGGAACGGTACGGGCAAAACAACGGCACTTTCAGTTATAAGCGGAATAAATAAACCCTACAGAGGCAAGCGGAAAATAAACGGAAAAGTATCGGTGTTACCGCAGAATCCGCAGATGCTGTTTACTGAAAACACGGTAAGAGCAGACCTTCTTATAATGAACCCTGACGATTCAGAGTTGTCAGCTATTATAAATGACTGCGGTATATCACATCTTCTTGACCGCCATCCGTATGATTTGTCGGGAGGGGAGATACAGCGTTGTGCTCTTGCAAAGGTGCTTCTGACAAACCCTGATATCCTGCTCCTTGACGAGCCGACAAAGGGACTGGACGCTCACTTTAAAATGAAATTTGCCGACATAATTAACAGTCTTACCCAAAAAGGAACAACTGTGGTTACAGTGTCTCACGATATTGAGTTCTGTGCAAGGTATGCCGACAGATGCAGTATGTTTTTCGACGGCACAATAACTGCACAGTCAACACCGTATGAGTTGTTCGGCAAGAACCGTTTTTATACAACTGCGGCGGCACGTATGGCAAGAAGAACATTGCCGGGTGCGGTACTCGCAGAGGATATAATAAGAGCATGCAAAGGAGAACAAAATGAATAACAGAAACAAATCGGTAAAGAAAATATTCAGGCTTGCGTTGGGAGCTGTTTTGATATTGGCGTTTGTAGTCTTGACTATTTTAAAAATGTGCGGTAAAATGACAGAGGATACGTATAAGCTTGCATCATCAATTGCGGTGGCAGGCGTTGTTGTCTGCTTCTTCCCGTATAAAAGATTCGAAAAGACAGAGCGTCATAAGCAAAAAATAAGCAAACGTACACTCCTTGCACTGTTGTTTGCAGTAGTTGCAATTCCTGTTACAATGTACATAGGTATACATTATTTAGAGGACAGAAAATATTATTTTATAAGCATATTAATGATAATTGAAATCCTTATCCCGTTTTTGGTTACATTTGAGAACAGGAAACCAAAAGCCCGTGAGCTTGTGATAATAAGTGTATTGTGTGCTATAGCTGTTTCGGGCAGACTTGTGTTTTATACGTTACCGCAGTTTAAGCCGACAATGGCGGTTGTCATAATAGCAGGTGCGGTATTCGGCGGCGAGGCAGGATTTTTAGTCGGAGCAATAAGTGCGTTCGTATCAAATTTCTTCTTCGGTCAGGGACCGTGGACACCATGGCAGATGGTATCGTTTGGTGCAGTGGGATTTATTGCAGGACTGCTGTTTGAAACAGGCTTTGTACGTAAAAACCGAATAACACTGTGCGTTTTCGGATTGCTTACAACGGTAGTTATATACGGATTTATTGCAAATACGGGTTCAGTTATAATGATGCAGCAAACATTGACACCTGAGGCGATATGGGCAAGTGAATTGATGGGAATCCCGTTTGATTTGATTCACGGTATATCTGTTGCTTTCTTCCTGTGGTTTATCGCAGAGCCGATGACGGATAAGCTCGAACGTATCAGAACAAAGTACGGACTTTTAGATTAAAGGAGATAAAATAATGCTTGATTTCACTTATTACGCACCGACAAAGGTGTATTTCGGAAAAGACAAACACAAAGAGGTAGGCGAGATTATAAAGAACTACGGCTACAGAACCATAATGATGCAGTACGGAAAGGACAGCATCAAAAAAAGCGGATTGTATGACGAGGTTATGGCATCGCTAAAAGAGAACGGTATAACAGTAGTCGAAATGGGCGGTGTACAGCCGAATCCGACACTTGCATTTGTTCGTGAGGCAATAAAAAAGGCACATAAGAACAATGTTGAAATGATTCTTGCAGTCGGCGGCGGAAGCGTTATTGATTCTTCAAAGTACACTGCGGCAGGTGCGGCGAACGATTGTGATGTATGGGATTTCCCGACAAGAAAAAGCACACCCCAAAACGGCTTGCCTGTAGGATGTATTCTCACAATCGCAGCGGCAGGCAGTGAGATGAGCTCATCTGCTGTTATATCAAATATGGAGCTTAATATGAAGCGTGGCTTTAACAGTGATTTTAACCGTTGCAGGTTCGCAATCTGTAACCCTGAGTTGACATATTCGGTCAGCAAATATCAGACTGCCTGCGGTGTGGTTGATATTATGGCACATACAATGGAGCGGTATTTTATACCGTGTCCGCCTACTGATTTAACAGACAGAATTGCAGAGAGTATTTTAAAAACCGTAAT
>JAFODX010000068.1 GCA_017380475.1 Clostridia bacterium | reverse complement strand
TATTGCGCACAGACTCACAACTATCCGTAATGCAACAAAGATAATAGTACTTACCGAGGACGGAATAACGGAGTCGGGCACACACGAGGAGTTAATGACACAAAACGGCGAGTATGCAAGACTTTACGGAATGTATACATCAATGTAAAGCAAAAACCTGTCTCAACTGAGACAGGTTTTTGCCAAATGAGTGGCATCATTTTAATATATGGTCGCACGGAGCCAAGCTGACAAATTAAAAAAGGTGCGCAACAATGCGCACCGAAAAATGCACGCATTGCTGCAACACGAATTTTCAAATACTCACAAAAGCGTACTGAAATATAGCGTACATTTTTGCCATAAGACAAAAAGAACGCTCCTGTGAGAAATATATTCAATTCGTGTTGCTCCTACAATATATCATATTTTACTTAAAATGTCAATATATAGATTGACAAAATTCAAATTAAATGGTATAATAACTATAAGAATCAGTAAAGGAAAAAGCTTTTATGATAACGATTATAGCAGATTTTGATGTAAAAAACGAGTGCGTGGATGAGTTTATAAAGCTTGCCCGTGAATGTACAATGAACACTAAAAAAGAGGCAGGCTGTCTTTCTTATAAGGTGTTTGAGGGTTATAGCGATAAAGCGAAATTCACGTTTATAGAGGAATGGGCGAACGAGCTTGCAATTGAAAAGCATAATGAAATGCCCCATTTCAAAAAGTTTATTGATGCAATAGGACCTGTTCTGAACTGTCCGCCGTCAATAAAGAAAATATCGCGTGTAACGGTAATCAGATAAGTCACAATGCAAATTGCGACTTTTTGCAAAGAAAGGTTAATATGATATTTACTATAGCAGATTTACATCTTCCGCTTGGCATTGATAAGCCGATGGATGTTTTCGGAAGCCGGTGGGAGAACTATGTGGAACGTCTTGAGAAGAACTGGCAGGACGTTGTAAAGCCGGAGGACACTGTAATACTGCCGGGTGATTTTTCGTGGGCAACGTATATTGAAGAAGCGAAAGCCGACTTTGATTATCTTGAAAATCTGAACGGCAAAAAAATAATCCTTAAAGGCAACCACGACTATTGGTGGACTACAATGTCGAAAATGAACGAGTTTGTTGAATCGAATGGTTATAAGACTGTTTCGTTTATGCACAACAATTCGTTTGAGGCAGAGGGTGTGTCAATTTGCGGAACACGTGGCTGGCTGTATCCCGGATTTTCAGGTTATACAGAGAGTGACGAAAAATATTTTATGCGTGAAGTTCTGCGTCTTGAGAGCTCATTAAAATCAGCAAAAACAGACGAAATTTATGTATTCACTCACTATCCGCCCATGTCAGGACTGTGTGAGGGGAATGCGTTTACGGAAATGATGAAAAAATACAACGTCAGAAAATGCTTCTACGGTCATCTGCACGGAATGAGCCATGCAAACAGAATCCGTGAAGAATTTGACGGTATCAAATATTACCTTGTGGCATCTGATTATCTCGGATTTATGCCAAAATGTATAAAGGGGGAAAACTGATGAAAATAATGATTGCATCTGACATTCACGGCTCGGAGAAGTGGGCGAGAAGACTTGCAGAAGAATACAGAAAAAGCGGTGCAAGACGTCTTGTTCTCCTGGGTGATATTCTATATCACGGACCGAGAAATGATCTGACGGAGGGACATAATCCGAAAGCTGTAATAGAAATATTGAATACACTCAAAGATGAAATCGTCTGCGTACGCGGTAACTGTGATGCAGAGGTTGACCAGATGGTGCTTGACTTTCCGATAATGTCTGATAAAGCCCGTATGTCAATTGAGGGCGGACATAAAATGTATTTCACACACGGACATATTTACAGTGTTGACAATTTTCCTGATGCAGAAAAGGGAGATATAGTTGTTCAGGGGCATACGCATATCCCGATGGATGAAATGCGCAACGGTATACGTCGCGTAAATCCCGGCTCGGTATCTCTTCCGAAGGGCGGAAGTGACCATCAGTGTCTTTTATATGATGACGGGGAGTTTGTCACCATCAAACTATAATAGAAAATCCCATTATTTTTCTTGACAAATTAAAACAAATAAGTTATAATTAACATAACGGTGTATTGTATATTAAATTCAAATAAAAGGAGATATGAGTATGAAGAAATTATTATCGTTCATAATTGCATCTGCAATGGTGCTTTCAAGCATCGGTACAGCAGTTGCGGCAGTTGACACATCGGATTTAATTCATGATATCGATGTACAGCTTGATGCAAATATCAGCAACTATGAGGGCGGATACAGCAATTCATTAACCGTTAAGGGAAAAAATGCTAATTTGTACACAAAGGTGACGTTAAGTATGGCGGCCGTTAAAGAAGCGTGGAATGATTATATCGCTAAAGGTGCTGAAGCTCTTGAGAGTTTTTATCCTGATGATAACGATGCGAAAGATTTTATACTCGCAAATGTGCCTCTAGTAGGTCATTTTACTTTAATAGTTAAGGGCGAATCAGGCTTGACTCTTTCGCAACCTGAGTACACATCGGTTATATGGAGTGAGGATGCTGCTGCACTGTTCCAGGCAAAGAATAGTCCGGAAATAAATTATGATTCCGCAACAAATACATATACTTTGGAAATGAAAATCAAAGACGGTGTGACAAACACGGAGTTAGAAAATTATTTTAACAATGCTGAGGGATTAGGTGAAATTTCTCTTACAACTTCATGCTCTGCAAGCGGTTCTTATGATACATACGATATAGAAGCAACTTTTGATGGCTATATTGAAGGAACAGGTATGGCAGCTGAATTTGTTGAGGATATGAGAGTAAACTTTCATGGTGAGGACACACCGACTATTCGTTTCAGAAGCGGTGGTTCGTGGCGTCCGACACCAACACCGACAGTAGCTCCGACAGAGGCTCCGACAGCAACGCCTGAACCACAGCTTGGCGGAACAGAGAACGGTGCAAAGCTCAACTATGTAGACCATTATGCGTATATCATAGGTTATGACACCGAGGACGGAACAGAGGTTGTAAGACCTGAAAATCCGATAACAAGAGCAGAAGTTGCAACAATCTTCTACAGATTGCTTGATGATGAATCACGTGAGAAGTTCAGAACACAGGAGAATGAGTTCTCGGATGTAAACGAGGGCGACTGGTATAACAACAACATCTCAACAGTTGCAGCAGCAGGTATTGTAAACGGTTATGATGACGGTACATTCAGACCGAATCAGAGAATAACAAGAGCTGAGTTTGCTACAATAGCTTCAAGATTCACATCGCTGGTACATGAGGGCGAAAACCTCTTCACAGATATCGACGGTCACTGGGCAGCAGAGTTCATCAATAATTCAGCAATCACAGGCTGGGTAAACGGATATGATGACGGAACATTTATCCCTGATGCAGAGATTACAAGAGCAGAGGCTATAACACTTATAAACCGTGTTCTTTACAGATATATTGAAGAAAAAGACTTGCACGAAGATGTAATCAAGTGGGCAGATAACACACCTGATAAGTGGTATTACACAGCAGTTCAGGAAGCTACAAACTCACATGATTATGACCGTGAAAAGATTGGTGATCATGAAGTTCATACAGAGATAACAGCTCCGTATGACTGGGAGTCACACGAGAAATAATCAAATATCAGGAGGTGAACGTCAGTTCACCTCTTTTCATTTTGGGGAATAAAAAATCAAGCGGAGATTCCGCTTGATTTTGTTCTTTTTATTCTGTATCTATTTCATTTCCGCCTGATGGTGGCAATGTCGCTGTTTGTGGCGGTAACGTCACGGCTACAGGCTTCTGTGTCTGTGTTGTTGAAGGCTTCTGTGTAGCTTTAGGCGTTGATGCCGGCTTCTGCGTAGCCTTAGGTGTTGATGTCGGTTTCTTTGTAGAATCAGGTTTTGCTGTGGAAGTCGGTTTCTTTGTCGGGCGTTCCGAGTCATCGTCGTCTTCAACATCAGCATCTTCCTCAAACACCGCTTCATCGTCTTCGTATTCTATTTCATTTATAAACTCAATTTCGTCAAGTCTGCTGAAGATAAAATCCTTGTCCAACAAATATTCTATAAGGTTTCCGAGCATTTTCGGTGTTGCTGTATTTGACTCCTTGTTATTAAGCTGTATAACAAGATTATTCAAATCAGGTTCGTTTGTCTTGAAATAATTCAGCAACTGTTCGGGTGTTCTTCCGGTGTTTGAATCACCTACAGATGCGTTCCAGTCACAGTAGTAATATCCGTTCTCTGCCAGATCGTCTTTGTATCTTTGTTTCTCAGCACCAAATGATGTGTTTTCATAACCACCGCCGAGGAATCTGTAAATCTTAACAGGTTTTTTACCGTCCGGTGTATTTTCTGCTATAAGATTGTAAGTTTCTTCAACTTCATCCATAAATGTGGTTTTGTCTGCATATAATATATCAGCATTACCGGATTTTGAAAGCGGAAGAACAAGATGCCCCTCTTCAATAGCACGTGTACAAAGATACGGATTGTCCTTGATGTCCGAACCGTTCATAAAGAATGTTGCTTTTACATTGTATTTACGAAGCACATCCAGTATTGCGGGTGTAACATCCTCTGACGGACCGTTGTCGAAGGTGAGATACACATGACCTGTCTGACCTGAATCCTTTATTATATCAAGGTAACTGTTTCTGCCTGCCTTGGGCTTGGGGATAGACGGGTCAAATTTTGCATCAGCATCGTCTGCATTATATGGCAACTGTGTTGTAATCGGCAGATTGGTTGGTTCAGCCGGTTTCTTTGCACATCTTACTATATTAAAAATCAGAATGAATGCCAGTACTGCAACAGCTACGATAAGGAGTATTCGCTGTATTCTTTTCTCTCTTTCTCTCTTTTTATGCTGTTGCTTAAGCCGTTCACGGCGTCTTGCTTCAAAATCCTGTGATAGTGCCACTTTTTTCACCTCGTAATTAAAATTAAAAACGGAGAAAAACTCCTACAGATGTATTATACACTAAAGAACGAAAAAATTCAATCTTTTTCTTTAAAAATTTTCAAAAAATAATAAGGAGTGGTAAAATGCGAAAGCTTTTGTTGGTGTTATCA
This sequence comes from Clostridia bacterium, assembly GCA_017380475.1. Classification (GTDB taxonomy): domain Bacteria; phylum Bacillota; class Clostridia; order UBA1381; family UBA1381; genus Ornithomonoglobus. Next base: position 7,998 of record JAFODX010000068.1, on the reverse strand, counting down.
ATATGTATTTTAATTGCAACTGGCTGTTCAGATAAAAAAGCCCTGACGACAGACGTGATGTCCGGTACCGGATATGACAGTTTAAGCAGTGTCGGTCAGGGCTGGGGATTTGTCAGAAAAAAAGGCGAAAAACCCGAACTTCCATCGGCACAAGTCGAACTTCTGCGACGTTATAACGGGGAATATCTTGATGAGGATGGCAAAAAGACGTTATATCTTACATTTGATGAGGGGTATGAAAATGGGTTCACTGCCGTAATTCTTGATACGCTTGCAAAAACAAAAACACCTGCGGCGTTTTTTGTCACAGGTCCGTATCTTGAAGGTCAGGGTGAGCTTATAAAGAGAATGATAGATGAGGGGCACATTGTCGGAAACCATACTGTAAACCACTTGAATCTGCCTAAACAACCGCCCCAAACGGTTGAGGATGAAATAACTGAGCTTAACTCACTTTGCGAGAGTATGTACGGATACAAAATGAAGTATATGCGTCCGCCGGAGGGTGAGTTTTCTGAAAAGTCACTTGCGGTTACAAATGATTTGGGTATGAGAACCGTTATGTGGAGTTTTGCATATAAGGATTGGGATGTAAACGCACAAAAAGGTGCGGATTACGCATACCAGAGCGTAATGCCGTACCTTCACGACGGTGCAGTGATTTTACTGCACGCCGTTTCGTCTGATAATGCATCGGCACTTGAGCGAATTATAACCGATGCAAAAAAGTCAGGGTACACATTTAAATCTCTTGATGAGTTATAACCCGTGAAATTTTCTCCTCAAGCCGTTGGGAAACACGGTTTCTGGACGTGTTTATAACTGCGTTGGGGTAGAGAAACAAAAGAGTCCTGATTCCGTATTCTGTCTCATTTTCCGAATGAGGTGAATAATAGACCGTATGTACATCACGGCTTATGACGCTGTTGCCGATGATAAAAACCAATATCGACAATCCGGATAAAATAATAAAAACAGCCAGACAAAATACTAAAATTTCCATATGCTTTCACAACCTTTCTTTTGTATAATATGAATATACATCCGTGGTTGTGAAAGCTTTTGTTTTGGCTTGACAAATATACGGATTTTTAGTATAATATATTCTGTATAATTATGTATTAAAAAAGAACGAGGTAAATAATGATTACAGTAACAAACTTAAGCGTAAATTTCGACGGACAACCGTTGTTTAAGGACGTAGATTTAAAGTTTACACCGGGTAACTGCTACGGTGTGATAGGTGCAAACGGTGCCGGCAAATCAACTTTTTTAAGAGTGCTTTCAGGTGAGCTTGATTCGACTTCGGGAGATGTGTCAATTGCACCCAACTGCCGTATGTCGGTTTTAAAGCAGGACCATTTTGCATTTGATGAATTTACGGTTTTAGATACCGTTATAATGGGTAACAAAAAGCTTTATGACATAATGAAAGAAAAAGATGCTCTTTATATGAAAGAGGATTTCTCGGACGAAGACGGCTTGCGTGCGGCAGAGCTTGAGGCAGAATTTGCCGAGATGGACGGCTGGGAGGCTGAGTCTGACGCATCAAAGCTCATTCAGGGGCTTGGACTTGAGGAAAGTATTCTCTATCAGTCGATGTCAGAGCTTGGAGGTAACGAAAAAGTGAAGGTGCTTCTGGCACAGGCGCTTTTCGGAAACCCTGATATTATACTTCTGGACGAGCCTACAAACCATCTTGACATAAATGCAGTTGAATGGCTTGAAGACTTTTTGATGGACTATGAGGGTACGGTTATAGTTGTATCGCACGACAGATATTTTCTTAACGTTGTCTGCACACATATGGTCGATATTGACTATGGCAAGATTAAGATGTATGTCGGAAACTATGAGTTCTGGTATGAATCATCACAGCTCGTTCAGAAAATGATAAAACAGCAGAACAAGCGTAACGAGGAAAAGATAAAAGAGCTTGAAACCTTTATTCAGCGTTTCTCGGCGAATAAATCAAAGTCAAAGCAGGCAACCAGCCGTAAGAAAATGCTTGATAAGCTTACTGTAAACGAGATGCCGGCATCATCACGCCGTTATCCGTTTGTCGGCTTTGAAATGGACCGTGAAGCGGGTAAGGATCTGCTGACCGTAACTGATATTTCAAAGAGCTTAAATGGCGAGAAAATGTTTGAAAACATTTCATTCACTCTTAACCATGGCGATAAAATCGCAATTATTGGTGAGAATGAGCTTGCAGTTACTGCACTTTTAAAAATTCTTGCTGAGGAGGAAGAGCCTGACTCGGGTGAAATTAAATGGGGTGTAAGCACATCACGCAGTTATTTCCCGAAAGATAATAACGAATTTTTTGAAGGTTCAACACTTAATCTTTGCGACTGGTTAAGACAGTATTCAAAGCCGGGCTTTGAAACACAGAACGACACATATATCAGAGGATTCCTTGGCAGAATGTTGTTCTCAGGTGACGATGTGTTCAAACAGGTAAAGGTGCTTTCGGGTGGTGAGAAGGTGCGTTGTATGTTATCAAGAATGATGCTTTTCGGCTCAAATGTATTGATACTTGACCAGCCTACAAACCATCTTGACCTTGAATCAATCACAGCAGTAAACAACGGTCTTGCAGCATTCAAGGGCAATGTTATATTTGCATCGCACGACCACGAGTTTATGAACACAATTGCAAACCGTATAATCAGAATCAATTCTGACGGAACGATTACCGACAGAATGTGCACGTATGACGAATATCTGGAAAAACTTAAAAATGGCGAGGTGTAAAAGTCCGGAAATCACTCATCTTGTGCGCTTGTGCTTGCTTGTATACCTGTGTATAGTCTCGCTTGCCTGAACGCACAATCTGAATAATTTTCAAACTTTTAATTAAAAATTTCGCTCAAAATAGAAATTTACCGAAAGGAATTATAACAAATGAGTAAAGCTGATGAACTATTTATAAAAAACTGCCGTGAAATTATAGACAACGGCTTTTCAGACGAAAATCTTCCCGTGCGTCCGAAATGGGAGGACGGTGTGAGTGCACACACAAAAAAGAGCTTTTGTATTGTTAACAGATATAACCTTAAAGAGGAGTTTCCGATACTCACATTAAGAAGAACATATCTTAAGAGTGCAGTAGACGAAATACTGTGGATATGGCAGAAGAAATCAAATAATATCAAGGACCTGCATTCGCATATATGGGATTCGTGGGCAGACGAGAACGGTTCAATCGGAAAAGCGTACGGTTATCAGCTGGGCATAAAGCACAGTTATCCTGAGGGCGAATTTGACCAGGTTGACAGAGTTATATACGACCTCAAAAACAATCCGTCATCGAGAAGAATCATGACAAATATCTATGTGCATCAGGACTTAAAGGATATGAACCTTTATCCGTGTGCATACAGTATGACATTCAATGTATCGGGCAATACGCTCAATGCAATACTCAACCAGCGTTCGCAGGATATGCTTGCGGCAAACAACTGGAATGTTGTTCAGTACAGTGCGTTGCTCATTATGATGGCAAAGACAGCCGGACTTGAGCCGGGTGAACTTGTTCACGTCATTGCAGACGCACATATTTATGACAGACATATCCCGATAATTGAAAAGATTATAAGCAACGAGCCGTATGATGCACCGATTCTGCACGTAGCAGACAAGACAGATTTCTACGAGTTCACACGTGATGATTTCACACTTGAAAACTACAAGTACCACGAACTTAACGAGAAAATTCCCGTTGCTATATAACTGAAAGGACAAAGGAAAATGAAACTTGGATTTATAGGTGCCGGAAATATGGGCAGTGCCATAATCGGCGGTGCTGTTGCATCGGGTATTGTAAAGGGTGCAGATATAACAGTATCTGACCGTGATACGGACAAGCTTGATTCATTAAAGAAAAAGTACGGTGTGAATGTAGCAGATAATAATGCCTGTGCCGTATGTGATATTGTATTCTTTTGTGTAAAGCCGAATGTTTTGGCTGATGTAATATCAGGCATAAAAGATAAGGCAGATAAGGAAACTGTTTTCGTTTCAATTGCTGCAGGACAGTCGATAGAAAAAATAGAAAATGCATTTGAAAGCAAATCAGTTAAGATTGTGCGTGTTATGCCTAACACTCCTGCGCTTGTCGGCGAGGGTATGAGTGCGGTATGCACAAATAAAAATGTGTCGGAAAAGGACACGGAAAATGTTCTTGGCATACTGCGTTCATTCGGTAAAGCAGAGGTTGTATCAGAAACTCTTATGGATACAGTAACGGCTGTAAGCGGTTCATCGCCTGCGTATGTATTTATGTTTATTGAAGCTATGGCAGATGCTGCGGTAAAGGGCGGTATGACCCGTGATATGGCGTATACCTTTGCGGCACAGTCGGTTTTGGGCAGTGCAAAGATGGTGCTTGAAACAGGCATACACCCCGGTGCATTAAAAGACATGGTATGTTCACCCGGCGGAACAACGATTGATGCAGTTGCAGTCCTTGAAAAAGAGGGTATGCGAAACGCTGTTATCAAGGCAATGGATGCCTGCATAAAGAAATCAAAAGCACTTTAAACGAAAGAGGAAAATAAATGAATTTATTCGTTACATTCATATTGCTTATAATAGGTTTTGTGCTTTTAGTAAAAGGCTCAGATATATTTGTAGATGGCAGTGTGTCGGTTGCAAAGCTTCTGCACGTGCCGGCGGTGATTATAGGTCTTACGATAGTTTCAATGGGTACATCTGCACCTGAAGCAGCTGTAAGTATAACAGCAGGTATAAAGGGCAGTAACGAAATTGCAATTTCAAACCTTGTCGGTTCAAATGTGTTCAATATGCTGTGTGTGGCAGGCGTGAGTGCACTTATAACACCGTTTCTTATTGACAAAACAGTTCTGAAACGTGATTTCCCGTTGTCAATTGCAGTTATGGCGTTGGCAACCGTTATGGCTTTTACCGGAAGAACAGTAACAAGAATTGAAGGTATTATACTTTTTGTAATATTTGTTGCATACATTGCATATCTTATAAGAAATGCAATCAAGAACCGTGAAAAGTCGAACAATAACGAAAAACCGATGTCTCCGGTTAAGAGTGTGTTGTTTATACTTATAGGTCTTGCGGCGATTGTCGGCGGCGGTCAGCTTGTCGTTGAGAGTGCAAAGGTAATAGCAAAAACATTTGGAATGTCGGAGACTCTTATAGGCGTTACTATTGTTGCGATAGGAACATCACTTCCTGAACTTGTCACAAGCATAGTTGCGGCGTATAAGGGACAGAGTGAAATTGCAATAGGAAATGTTGTCGGTTCGAATATATTCAATATTGCATTTATACTCGGAATGTCATCGTCATTTACCCCTATAGCGGTTGTGAATGAGGCACTCATAGATAATATCGTGATGATGGCTGTTAATGCCATCGGGTTTGTTTTCTGTCTTACCGGCAAAAGACTTAACCGTGTTGAAGGTGCGGTTATGATAGGTATATATGTTTTATACACTGTATTTTTATTGTTGAGATAAGGAGGAGTTTATATGAAAATATGCGTATTTGGTGCGGCAAGTGACCTTATTGACAAAAAATATATAAAAGACTCGGAAGAACTTTGCTATAAGATCGCAAAGAACGGACACGAGCTTGTGTTCGGTGCAGGCGCAAACGGGCTTATGGGTGCGGCGGCACGTTCATTTACACGTGCAGGTGCACGTATAACAGGCGTAATACCGCATTTCTTTAAAACGGACACAGTAGAGCCGATTTATGATAAATGTGACGAACTTATATTTACAGATACTATGCGTGAGCGTAAAAAAATTATGGAAGACACAGCAGATGCTTTTGTTGTTCTGCCCGGCGGTATAGGCACGCTTGAGGAGTTGTTTGAGATTATAACATTAAAACAGCTCGCACAGCATAAAAAGCCGATTGCTTTCTATAACATTTACGGTTATTATGATAAGCTTATGGGATTCATGGACCATTGTGAGCGCGAAAAGTTTATCCGCGAGGGTTGCCATAATCTTTATCTTGCATCAGACGATGATGAAAAGATAATCGAGTATATAGAGGATGATACTCCGTTTACATTGGGACTTAAGGATTTAAAATGACAGTTAATAAAGAACATCTGCGGATGTTCTTTATTTTTGGATCAATTCTGCTATAATTCAGCAATTTTTTGCTTGATTTTGATATTCTTATATGATAAACTATGTTCATACTAATTCACAAAAGGAGCTTACTATGAAAATATTTGATGCACATATTCATGCAAGAAAAGAAAAACCAAACCCGGAATATATGCTTTCGCAAATGGAGAAAGCAGGAATTTACGGCGGTTGTGTGTTTTCAACACGTCCTCTTGAGTATAATCCCGTAGAGGGACTTGCATTTGAGGAAAGAGTAAATGAAGTTCTTGAATGGTCAAAAGGGTATGAAGACAGAATTTTCCCGATACTCTGGATTCATCCGTATGAAGAAAATATAATCGAAAAAGTTAATATCGCAGTAGAACGGGGAATCTGCGGATTCAAAATAATCTGCGGTGATTTTTACATATATGAGGAGCAGTGCATAAAGGTCTTGACAGAAATCGCAAGGCTTGATAAACCTGTATTTTTTCATTCGGGTATATGTTGGGACGGTAAGGTTTCTTCGAAATACAACCGCCCGTTAAACTGGGAGTCACTCCTGCTTATTAAAGGACTGCGTTTTTCAATGGGACACTGTTCGTGGCCGTGGGTGGATGAATGTATTGCTATGTACGGCAAGTTCTTAAACGCATTGTTGCAGAATGAAACTGCAGAAATGTTTTTTGACCTGACACCCGGTACGCCCGAAATCTATCGTGAAGAGTTGTTGACCAAGCTATATACTATCGGTATGATGTAGGCGATAATATTATGTATGGCACAGATTTGACGGCAGATGTTTATAACACACAATGGCCGTCAAAATGGCTCGGAATCGACGGAAAAATCATGGATAAGCTCGGCGTGAGCAAAGAAAACAGAGAAAAGCTTTATTATAAAAATCTTCTCCGGTTTCTCGGGAAAACGGACGTCAAAGTTGAACATATAAGTCCGGAGTATGACGATTCACATGCATGGTCACCCGTTAACCCGGGAGTGACAGCAATTATTGAGAAATGGTACAGAGCATTGAAATTCCCGGTATGGTATAATGAGGAGTTCAATGCTATGCTTTCGGAAGTTAAAATATCAGACACAATAACCATTGATAAGTACGATGTAAATGAAAAAGACGGCAGACGCAATCTTTTAAGCTATCTGTATATGTGTGAAGACCTTGAAAGGGAATATAAAAAGAGAGGCATCCCGAACGATATACTTATGGATACGTTAAAAGACGTTGTTGAGTGGGCAGAAATAAGCACAAAATCTAAAGGTGAGCTTTGCCTTTTCAAATGCGGTTGGCTCAAACGATATCTCGATATGCGACTTTTCAAAATCGGCAGATTCAACTTCTGTATAGGCGGTGCAGAATGTGATATTCCTGAATTTGGTGTGAAGAAGGGCGATAATATTGTAGAGATACATATACCGACGGAGGGAACGTTCAAAAAGTCGGTATGTGAGGAGTCACTTGATATGGCACGTGAGTTTTTTGCAAAGTACTTCCCGGAATACAGCTATGAGTATTTTACCTGTCATTCATGGCTTCTTGACAAAACCCTGCGTGGTATGCTGGGGCCGGGAAGCAATATCATAGACTTTCAGGATATGTTTACGATGGTAAATGAAACTGAATCTGATGCAGCTATAACGAGCGTATTTTCAGACAGTATGACACGGCGTAAGTTAAGACAGACTGCGGCTGCAACGTCGCTTGCACAAAAAGTAAAAGAACACGCATTAAACGGCGGTAAATTCTATGAAACATACGGAATAATAAAGAAATAATAAAACATACCTGCCATTTAAAATTGAACCGACCTCCAAATCATTAGATTTTGATATGTACCCCCTTTACTGGACAACAGTAAAGGGGGTACATATCACT
>JAFODX010000067.1 GCA_017380475.1 Clostridia bacterium | reverse complement strand
CTTCCGTTGCAAGACGGAGTAGCGTTTTCTTGTTTTCATCACCTTTTGCAAAACGTGCTATTTTTTCATATATGACGCTTTCTGTCAACTCGTTTTGCTGCATTTTCTTTATTATTTTCATTGCTTTTTCTGATAATTGTTTTTTCATTTGTTTATCTCCCCATTAAACGAATTTCAAAATATCCTCAGCACAGTCTGCAATCATAGTTGCACCGTATTCTTCAAGCTCTTTCCTTGTTCTGAATCCCCAACTTACGCTGATGCAATCCATACCGGAATTTTTTGCTGTTTCTATATCCACATCGGTATCACCGATATAAATACAACTTTCTATATCCGCACCAAGCTCTTCTATGGCTTTATACACCATATCAGGTTCGGGTTTGGTGCGTGTTGCGTCACTGTCTCCGATTGCTACATCTATCAATCCGTTAAAGAACTCGTCCCTTAAATCCTTGACCGCAAAATCCACTTTATTGGATACAATCGCAAGCTTATATCCGTCTGCTTTGAGTCTTTTTAGAATATCACAAATCCCGTCATACGGTGCAGTTTTGTTACGGCTGTTCTGTTTATAGTGTGTTTTAAAAACATCAAGCGCTTTTTTGTATTCTTCCTCTGATGTTCCCTCCGGTACTGCACGACGTATGAGAACCTCTACACCGTTTCCGATAAACCTGCGTACCTCGTCTGTTGTCCGCTCACAAAATCCGCACTCACGCATTGCATAGTTTACACTTGATGCCAGATCAAGGAGCGTATTCAAAAGCGTTCCGTCTAAATCAAATATCAGTGTTTTGTATTTCATATTTTTCCCCCTGGTATGTATTTCGCTCTGCCATCAGCTTGTCAATAGCATTTAAAACCTCAAACTTTTTAAGGCTCCATAGCGGTGCTATAAGAGCATCCCTTGCCCCGTCACCTGTAAGCCTTTGTATAACGACTTCGGGCGGTATAACCTCAAGCTGACGAACGATTATATCTACATATTCGTCCTTTGTAAGCGGTATCACCTCACCCTTTTCGTATTGCTTTGCAAGGACAGTACCTTTTAGGATATGCAGAAGATGAAGCTTTACACAATGCGGTTTCAGCTCTCCAACCTGCCGTGCAGATTCTATCATCATTTCAGGTGTTTCGCCCGGAAGTCCGTCAATCAGGTGCACGCATATGTTTATTCCGTGTGACTTGAGTCTGTTATACCCTTCAAGAAACTCCTGATAGGTATGGCATCGGTTAATCCTCTCGCCTGTTTCATCAAACACAGACTGCAAACCGAGCTCTACAACAAGATACGTCCGCTTATGAAGCTCACAAAGATACTCTACCACATCGTCATTAAGACAATCCGCACGTGTTGCTATACTTATACCGACAACATCAGGCTGTCTTAAGACACACTCAAACCTATTACGCAGAACGCTTGCAGGTGCATATGTGTTTGTATGTGCCTGAAAATACGGCATATACTTGCCCTCGTGCCATTTTTTATGCATCCTGATGCGTACATCCTCAAACTGTTGCATTATCGTATCAGCAGGGTCTCCGGCAAAATCACCGCTACCACTCTCGGAGCAGTATATACATCCGCCATAGCCTTTTGTCCCGTCAATATTAGGGCAGGTAAATCCTGCATTCAGAGATATTTTCATTACCTTGCATCCGAATTTGTGCCTTAAATGATAGTTCCACGTATGATAACGCTTGTTATCGTCACTATATAAAAAACTGTTCATTTCAACTCCAAAAAATCACAGCACGGTGTGCTGTGATTTTATTTATAGATTATTAACGTATGTTTTAACAAACTCTTCAAGGAGCTCGTCACGTTCAAGCTTCGCTATTAAACCTCTTGCACCGTTATAGCTGGTTATATATGTAGGATCGTCCGAAAGAATATAGCCCACAATCTGGCTTATCGGGTCATAACCCTTAATTTTAAGCGCCTCATACACACGGGTCACTATATCTCTTACCTCCTGAGATTTATCGAACTCAAGCTTAATCTTCATTGTCTCGTTGAAATCCATGATAACCCTCCTTCTCCTTAACAAGTACATATATATAATATTACAAATCAGCAAAAAAATCAAGTCTTTTTTGAAAAAAACCTATATTTAACACTTAATTCACAATTATAGTCCCAAAAACAACCCATCTACACTGTCAATAGGACCTACAGCGGCAATACTTAAGGTTTTTGTATCAAGAACAGCGTCCATAATATCACTTATACTCTCACGGTTAACTGCATTGATTTTTTCCAGTATCTCTTCACGTGTGCGAAGCGGTCTGTCAAGCAGTCCTGCTCTGCCTATCGCCTGCATTCTCGACGAAATCCCCTCACTTGAAAGTATATAGTTACCCTTAAGCTGTACCTTCGCACGTTCAATTTCTTCATCAGTAAACGGCTGATTCTTGACCGCACGTATTTCCTTTTCGGTAAGCTCTGCCACCTTTTCCACATTTTCAGGTGTGGTTGCGGCAAGTATATCAAACGTTCCTGTATCAAGATATGCGCTGTGTCCTGCTCCGATTGAATATACAAGTCCGTGTTTTTCACGTATGTTCTGGAAAAGTCTTGATGACATTCCGCTTCCGAATATATTGTTGAACACCAACAGCGAATATACACGCTCATCATATATGTCTATTCCATCAAAACCTGCTACAAGCTGAACCTGTTCAAAATCGTGGTTTTTACACACATTTTTCGGTGTATAGGAAGCAGGTTCGTATTTAACCTCATTATCGTGCAGTTTACGGCTTCCGAAATACTTCTCAAGTCCATCAAAAAGTGAATCCTCAATCTTGCCCGCAACAGCTATTACGATGCTTTTAGAAGTATAATGCCCATCCATATACTTACGCATTGAATCAGGCGTGATATTGCGAAGTGTTTGAGGTGTGCCGAGAATTGTTCTGCCCATAGGAGTATTACCCCATACAGCTTCTGAAAATATGTCATAGACCATATCCTCAGGACTATCCTCATACATTGCAATTTCTTCAAGCACTACCCTGCGTTCAAGTTCCATATCATCGTCTGAAAGCAACGGGTTGAATACCATATCAGAAAGTATGTCCATTCCTACCTCGGTATGTTCACTCAATGTTTTAGAATAGAAACAGGTACATTCACGTGTTGTAAAAGCATTAAGGTGTCCGCCGACAGAATCCATCATAAGTGCGATTTCCTTTGCAGATTTTGTGGCAGTACCTTTAAACACCATATGCTCTATAAAATGCGACATTCCGTTTTCTTCAAGCTTTTCGTGGCGTGAGCCGTTACCTACCCATACACCCAGAGAAACTGACTCTGCATACGGCACATTCTCTGCAAAAACACGTATTCCGTTTTGTAGTTGTTTATAAATATACATTAACTTTTCTCCATTTGTTTTATATTCGGTCTTTTTTAAACTCTCCGTCATAGAGTACATATATATGCTCAAAACCTATATCACGAAGCATATGCTTTATATCTTCAAAAGCAAAATCAATTGTGTCCTTGTGATGACTGTCCGATGAGATTGTTATTCTGGCGTTCCGCTTTTTCATAAGATGCAACAGATTTATATACGGGTATTGCGATGTTCGCAACTCTTTTGCCATCGCACCGGTATTTATTTCAAATATAACATCGTTTTCCAGTGCATAGTCCATATATTTTTCTGAAAGTGAGTGATATTGGGGATTATTCAGAAACACGATATACTTTTCATCATATTTTGTTATCAGGTCAAAGTGTCCGACAATATCGGGTCTGCGTTCTTTAATGTAGGATACAAACTGCTCATAATAAGTTTTTGCAAACGCCATTTCATCGCCATTAAAAAGCTCCATACACTTTTCGTAGGTTTTTTCACCACTGTCAACCGGATAATAACCGCCGTTTATAAGCATATAATGCTTTGAACCGACTATATAGTCAAAATTATCACGATCAACAAACTCCCATGAGTCCTCCTCTATTCCGCAATAAATCTGTATTTCGTTTTTATATTTTTCCTTTAGTTCATTTATTGTCTTTATGTACTTTCCATGGTCTTTCATGCAGTAGCTCAAATCATACGATGTGTATGCATGGTCGGAAAATCCGAGCGCAGAAAAGCCTTTATTGATTGCCGAAAGCACCACTTCTTCGGCTGTACTTTTACCGTCGGTTATTACGGTATGTGTATGATAATTAGTAAGCATTTTGTTTCCTTTCAAATTCTAAAATTACAATAGTTTTAAAAGATAGCTTTTTACTTCTTCCCCGGTCTCATTTATAAATCACACTCTCTGCATTAAGGCAGATATGGTCTGCACTGTAAAAAAGCAGGTTTTATTATCTATAGCAACAACTACGCCGCCTACAATCTCTCCGCCAAGAACAGCTTTATATGCCACGGCACCTTTGCCATTTAACGAGCCGTCAATATCCTTTTCGGGAAGTATAGTTGCTTCGGTTTTACCAAACTCAGCCTCAAAACCTTTTTGAAATGCTTCTTGTATATCCTTTTTAAATT
>JAFODX010000066.1 GCA_017380475.1 Clostridia bacterium | reverse complement strand
TTACCTAAGTTATTTAGTTTTGTTTCTGTTTTAAGTTGTCCTATTTTCTTGTACATATATGTATCCCCCAAAACTCAAAATATCATTTTCACTTAAAGTTACTTTAACCTCGTATCAAGCCAGCCAAAAAACATAACTAAATATGCTTTTATATCAACTAATACCATTGTACCACAAAATCTGCAGGGACACAAAACATTTTTTTGCCTTTGTCATATTTTCGTCAGTTTGCACATATTTATAATCATAAACTATACAATTTGAGGTGAGAACCTTTGAGATATTACGAACTCACAGTCGAGGAGACTGCACAAAAACTTAATACAGATATAAATAAAGGTCTTACGGATAAAGAGGCGAAAAAACGGCTTGCAAAATACGGCAGAAACCGTATCACTGAAAAAAAGAAAAAGTCCGTTACAGCACGATTCTTTGAGCAGTTTAACGATTTTATGATAGTTATACTTCTGTGTGCGGCTGCGGTTTCTTTTGCAACCTCGCTTTTAGCAGGTAATGCTGACATTACAGAATCTGTTATTATACTGGCTATAGTTGTTCTTAACGCCACACTCGGCACGTTTCAGGAAGTGCGTGCCGAACGCTCGCTTGAGGCGCTCAAGAAGCTTTCCTCACCCTCTGCCACTGTTATAAGAAACGGCACAGAAATAAAACTTCCGTCCGAAGAAATTGTGCCGGGTGATGTTATTCGTATCCGCCAGGGCGACATCGTATGTGCTGATTGCAGACTTATTAAATGCGACTCACTCGCAGTTGATGAATCATCGCTTACAGGCGAAACAACCGAGGTAATCAAAGACGCCAACGCACTACACGATGCACTGACACCACAGGCAGATGTTAAAAATATGATATTGTCATCATCATCCGTAAGCCGTGGCAGCGCCCTTGCAATCGCAGTGCATACAGGTATGGATACAGAGGTCGGAAAAATCGCATCGATGCTTATTGATTCCCAGACACCTGAAACGCCTTTACAAAAACGGCTTGCCGATACAGGGAAAACGCTTGGGCTTGCGTGTCTTTTTATCTGCGGTATTATATTTGTAATAGGAACATTCAAGCACATACCGCCACTTGAAATGTTTATGACGTCAGTGTCACTCGCCGTTGCGGCAATACCTGAAGGATTACCTGCAATTGTTACAATTCTACTCGCACTTGGCGTTGTGAGGATGTCAAAGCATAATGCAATAATACGGCATCTGCCATCAGTCGAAACACTCGGCTGTGCAACCGTTATATGCACAGATAAAACAGGAACTCTTACGCTTAACGAAATGAAGGTTGCAGAGATAAAATCTGTTGATGCTCTGACCACTCTACGACTTGCCACACTTTGTTCCGAAGACGGTGAATACATCAACCCCACCGACCGTGCTATTTTAGACTGTGCCGAAAGCTACGGGATAAACACTCAACAATATAAAACATCGCATAAAAAGGTTTCCGAAGTGCCCTTTGATTCTGCAAGAAAGCGGATGAGCGTTGTCAGCGATAACAAGCTCATAGTAAAAGGTGCTCCCGAATACATACTTCCGCTTTGCAGTAAAACAATGTCAGATTCGGGTGCTGTATCACTCACAGGTGATACCCGCCGAAAAATCATAAAGGAAAATAAGCATCTTACGAAAGATGCACTGCGTGTTATTGCAGTAGCATATAAAAAGTACACCGACAACAATGAAACTGAACTTATTTTTGCAGGACTAATCGGTATATATGACCCGCCCCGCCCTGAGGCTAAAGATGCAGTCCTTACCGCACGCCGTGCAGGTATAAGAACGATTATGATAACAGGCGACCACAAAGACACTGCCATTGCTATTGCAGAGAAAACAGGTATAATTAAAAACGGAGATATTGCAGTAACAGGTCAGGAGCTTGACAGCAAAACTGACACAGAAGTCTGCGAGCTTGTAAAAACTACAAACGTTTTTGCCCGTGTTACGCCTGAACACAAGCTACGAATCATAAAAGCACTCAAAGCAAACGGTGAAGTGTGCGCAATGACGGGTGACGGCGTAAATGATGCCCCTGCCCTGAAAGGTGCAGATATAGGATGCAGTATGGGCAAAAACGGTACTGATGTTGCAAAGTCTGCCTCGGATATGGTGCTTACCGATGATAACTTTGCTACAATAGTATATGCCGTAAAAGAAGGCAGAGCAATATATGACAACATCAAAAAGTCAGTCAAGTTTCTGCTCTCAACAAATATCGGCGAAATCCTTACTGTTATGTTCGGAATAATTTTCGGGTGCGTATCTCCGCTTACTGCGATTGAGCTGTTATGGATAAATCTTGTAACAGACTCACTCCCCGCTATCGCACTTGGTCTTGACCCGACGGATAAAGATATAATGATGCGTCCGCCTATCAGTCCGAAACAAGGTATATTCACCAAACGGCTGTGGGCAGAAATAACGCTTGAGGGACTTATGATAGGTGCACTTGCACTCTTCTCCCACTCTCTCGGATTATTTATCACAAAAGACGCTACAGTTGCACGCACAATGGCATTTTTTGTTCTTGCCGTGGCACAGCTTACCCACGCATTTAATATGCGTTCGGAAAAGTCGGTTATCAAAGATGGACTGTTTAAAAACAAATACCTTGTATTTTCATATATCGCAGGTGTGGTTTTGCAGTTTGTTCTGATTTACTGGAAACCTGCATCCGAATTATTTAATATATGTCCGTTAAACGCATTTTGCATTACGGTATCTGTGATACTTGCGGTTATGCCACTTATTTTTGTCGAAACTCAAAAGAAAATAAATGAACATTTCTTTTCGTAACGATGTATGATTGTGCAGATTTCACACCGCAAACAACCAAACCTTGTTTGCGGTTGTGAAAATTTAACATTCTGCAAAATTTTCAAAAAAAAGTGTTGACAAATCCCCTGCTGTTTGCTATAATAGTTCTTGTCGTTGAATGACACCGATGTTTACGGGAGTTTAGCTCAGCTGGGAGAGCATCTGCCTTACAAGCAGAGGGTCACAGGTTCGAGCCCTGTAACTCCCACCACATTTGTTCATTCAAATGACACGGTCCGGTAGTTCAGTTGGTTAGAACGCTAGCCTGTCACGCTAGAGGTCGTGAGTTCGAGCCTCATCCGGATCGCCATATGCCTCTGTAGCTCAGTCGGTAGAGCAAGGGACTGAAAATCCCTGTGTCGGCGGTTCGATTCCACCCGGAGGCACCATTTTTGCGGGAGTGGCTCAGTGGTAGAGCGTCACCTTGCCAAGGTGAACGTCGCGAGTTCGAATCTCGTCTTCCGCTCCATAACAAAAGACGCAGTATGCGTCTTTTGTTTTCAGACGGCGTCATAGCCAAGTGGTAAGGCACGGGTCTGCAACACCCTTATCCCCCGGTTCAAATCCGGGTGACGCCTCCAAAAAACGACTTGTTAATCTGCAAGTCGTTTTTTCTTACTTATATTTGAGGTATTGATTATGAAGAAAATCAAACGTTTTTTATATACTGTTATTCTGCTGTTTATCGCATATGCAGTTATTAACTATAACACCGGTTTTTTTATAAATATATCAGAAAGTATTCCGTATCTCGGCAAGAACTACCCTGAAGCCGCACAAAGCATAAGCCACGCATCAAAAAAGCTTAATACGGTAATCTCGCAGATACCGACACCGATTGAGCTGATTGCAAGGTTTCAGAACAAGGAACTGCCGATTAATCCGGAAGATATAGCAGAAAATATTTACTATTCAAGTGATACTATGCTTAACTTCTATGCACAGCGTAATATCTCGATTGCCATAGATAACGGCACACTTGATGTATACGGTATCACTGACAAAGAAAGCGACAAATATCTCGTTTACCGTTTCCTTGACAGCGAAGGTGAATCTCTTCGTCAGGACACTGATGTGTGCGACAGCGACGGTGAGTTCAGAAAACAGCTTACAATCCCCGAGGGAACGTATCAGTTCTCGGTTTTTACAGGGCCACAGCAATACGGTGAGTATCAGAGCCTTATATATGATTATATTTTCCTTGAAAAATCCGCCGACGGAAGTTGGAGCATCAAGGAATCACCCGTGTTTAAGAACAATGTAGAAAAGTTCGAGAAAGCGAAATCAAAACGTACCGCACTCGCTGACACGTACGATATTTGCCATTCAGAAGAAAGCATTAAAACACTTTTGGAGACTATAACAAAAGGTATTGAAAAAGACTACGACAAGGCACTGGCAATTCACGACTGGGTATGCAATAATATTTTCTATGACACAGACAGTATTGACGGACTTTCAAACAATGCTCCGTATATCGCAACAGACGTTTTATCAAGCCGCCGTGCAGTATGCCTTGGTTATTCAAATCTGTACGCCGCACTCTGCAGAAGTGCAGGTATCCCCTGCAACGTCGTTACAGGTTATGCATTGGGCGTTGGCAGCGGCGAAAAGGTATGGAACGAATCAAACATGATAACTGATGAAGAGAATCATGCATGGAATGAAGTTTATCTTGATAACCGTTGGGTAATTGTTGATACAACCTGGGATTCAAAGAACAAAATCGAAGATAATGTAGGTTACAAGGACGAAAATATATCACACATATATTTTGACGCAAACCTGAAATTCTTCTCTGCAAATCACAGAATAATGGGATATCTTAAATAAGAATGGTGCGGTTTTAAACCGCACCATTTTTTTAGATTTCAACGCCGAGGAATTTCTTTGCAAGTATTCCCACGAAGAACGATAAAACTGCAACGCTCACACTTATTAATGCCATTTCCAGGAACCTTGGCTTGAATTTTTCGCCCTGTGCCACGGATATGTAATACGTAAATCCTGCTATTATCAAAAGCACCACGGCTATCATAACAAACAATGCAATCATATAGTTTTCATTACCGATTAACAGATACGGAAGAACCAGCAATGCAACTGTTATAAGATATGCAACACCTGTATATGTACAAGACTTTAAAGCATCATCTCTTCCCTCACTTCTTGCCGCTAAAAACTCACTTGATGCCATTGAGAAAGTTGCTGATATACCGATAATAAGTCCTGAAAGCGCAATAAGACGGGTGTTCTGCATAGCGAACGTAAAACCTGCAAGCGAGCCTGTAAGCTCAACCAATGCATCGTTCATTCCGAGCACCATACTGCCAACATACTGTAAACGCTCTTCATCAAGCATTTCAAGGAGTGACGCTTCGTGCTCCTCCTCCTGATTTTTAATCCCGATACTTTCTTCTACTTCCTCTGCAAGAAGCGCATACTCTCCCTGTGCCGCTTCTTCACCGTTTTCCATAAGCTTAACTGCAAACGTAAATCCAAGAACACGTGCAATAAGTGTATACTTAAAAATCTTAAGTTTCTGCGGTTTCATATCGAGTTCTGTGTATTTTTTCCAGATTTCATAATGCGCACGTTCTTCC
>JAFODX010000065.1 GCA_017380475.1 Clostridia bacterium | reverse complement strand
GTAAGTAACGGCGTTACCTCTGCGGAGCTTGCTTTGACTATTGATGGTAACGGCGTAGCGCGAATTTCCGCAAGTGCAAATAGGATAGAGTTGTCAAGCGGGGAATTCGTTGTAAATGTTTGTGTAATACGGCAAAAGCCTCCGTCAAGCGGAGGCTCAGACCGTCGAAAAAGTCGTTCTGTCGCAAGAACAGCAAAAAAGCATTTACAAATTGAAAAATGTGTGATATAATGCATTATAGATTAGTGTAATTAAATGGAGGAATACAAAATGTTAACAGAAGCAAAAAAAGAATTTATAGAGTTTATGATGGAATCGGACGTTTTGCGTTTCGGTGATTTTGTGACAAAGAGCGGAAGAAACACACCGTACTTTGTTAATACAGGCAATTACCGTACAGGTAAGCAGATAGCTACTCTGGGCAAGTTCTATGCAAAGCTTGTCAAGGAAACTATCGGCGATGAGTTTGACTGTATGTTCGGACCTGCATACAAGGGTATTCCGCTTGCAGCAGGCTGTGCGGCAGCGCTTTATAACGAGTTTGAGATTGACAAGCCGTATTTCTTTAACCGTAAAGAGGAAAAGGACCACGGCGAGGGTGGTTCGCTCGTTGGCTATAAACCGCAGGACGGTGACCGTGTTATTATAATAGAAGATGTTATAACAGCAGGCACCGCTATCCGTGAAACAATGCCGATACTTCAGGGTGCGGCAGATGTATCGGTAAAGGATATGTATATATCCGTAAACCGCTGTGAGGTCGGTACAACACCGGGCAAAACAGCAATTATGGAGGTTGGCGAGGATTACGGCATCAATGTCCACGCAATCGTGACAGTTGCTGATATATATGAGTACCTCAAGACTTCCGGCAAGTATGACGATATGATTCCGAAGATGGAAGCATACATGGAAAAATACTGTATTCTTTAATAACAGAAAGGATTTGATTTTATGAAACTTAAAAAGCTGTTTACAGCTATGGCAGTAACCTGCTGTGCGTTTGCACTTACAGGCGTTATTGCAAATGCAGAGAATGATGTTGTAAGCGTGACGGTGGATAATGTTGCGGTCGAGTTTGACCAGAATCCCGTTATCATTGAGGGACACACTCTTGTTCCGGTTCGTGCCGTGTTTGAGCAGGCAGGCGCAACCGTTACATGGGACCAGCCTACACAGACTGCGACAATCACAAAGGACGAATACATAGTAACAATTAAATACGGCGACAGTGTAATGTATAAAAACGGTCAGCCAATCGAGCTTGAACAGCCGGCAGATGTTATAAATAACCGTACAATGATACCTGTACGTGCAATTGCCGAGGCGATGGACTTTGCAGTTACATGGGACGGACATCACAGCCTTATCCTTATTTCGACAAACGGCAAGCCGTACCGTGCGTTTGCATTCCTGAAAACCGGATTCAGAACACTTGAGGACCAGGCAGAGTTTTATTCAAACGGTTCAGCACTGTTTGATATAGACCTTGACGGCGACGGCAGAAGAGAGAGCATCTCGTTCTCAAGCTCGTACGACGTACTTTCTGACCCGACACCCGTACTTGTTATAGACGATAACGACTATACAGCAGGTCTCGGTTCTGTTACAAGTGTTTATTCAATGGCTATCGTTGACCTTGACGCAAATGACAGCACAAAGGAAATTGTTATCACAGAAAACGGCGATACACTCACTGCAAGATTCTACAGATACGAAAACGGTATCCTCAAAGTACTTGCCGATTCAAACGGTCCTTCATCAATTTCATATGCTTCAAAGCTTTTATTGAGCGGTACCGGCTACCTCATTTCTGACCTCACAGGTGCTTGTTTTACAGATATTATGGTAACAGGCTGTGTTTACAGACTTGACGGTGAGAGCATCGGACGTTACAGAATGAGTAAGATTGACTCAATCTTCGGACGTAACCTTTACAAGACATACGATGACAATATGCTGTATCACATAATCTACACAAGAAGCTATCAGGCAGGCTCATACCGTGATATGACAGATGTAGGTGTTATAAACGCATCAGACCTGGCACAGTTCAGACTGATTGACGGATACAGAGATGAAACAGACCCCAGATACATCGAACTTTATATCGAACTCCCCAACGGCGAAAAGGCTGTAATAACACCGTACCAGACCTGATATGGAGGTGATTAAAATACTGAAACGTATTTTATGTATAATTACCGCAGTGATGATGCTGTCACCGTCGGTTTTCGCATATGATGTTGTTAATCTTCCGCACAGTATGACCTTTGCGGATGCAACCGGTATATTTGACAAAAGCGATATAACCTCGGCAACAGTTTGCGATATTGACGGAAATAAGTATAAGAACCTGTCACGTGATGAGATAAGCTATTTCTACGATACAGCATCTGATATAACACTGTGGCGAAAAATCAACCCTACCCCGTTCCGTGGCGTGTGCGTGAACTTCACGTGCAAGGACGGCACTGCAATAAGCTATTACTATAATTCAGGTGTACAGATAGGCACATACGGCGAGGACAACTATGTTTGCTATATGCCTGCAAGTGCCGATGCACAGAAGCTTACTTACCTTATGTCGGAATTCTATGATTCCGAATCAGGAGTATACGGCGGTGCACAGTGGAACGTGGTTACAAACAGCGACTTTTTAAAACTCCCCAATCACGAATGGGCACAGACAACAATAAAAGAAGCTGCAAAAAAATCTCTCGTACCATACGATTTTACTCATAATTATGAGAAAAATATAACCCGTGAGGAAATGGCAATACTGATAGAAAACTTTATTGTTGTTACGGGTAACTACGCAAATATGAATGAGTATATGAAAGCAACAGGCACTGTTTATCTTGAGGGCAGTTTTGCTGACTGTGTAGGACGTGACAGTGCAATAGACTGTCTGTATGCGCTCGGCATATTAAGCGGTGTTGACGGAATAAACTTCAACCCCGACGGTACTATAACCCGTCAGGAAGCCGCTGCAATTATGTCACGTGCGGCAAAGCTGTTTATGTATGTGGGTACTGATTACAACAAAAAAACTGCCGACTGGTCAAAGGTTGATACATGGGCAAGTTTCTATATACGCTGGTGCATTGACAAAGGGCTTTATATGCTTGACGATGCAAACAAGATTTATCCGAAGGATAATATGACAGTTGAACAGGCGATTACGGTTCTGTCAAGACTGTACGATCTCGCAACATACTGGGAAAGCTAATAAAAAATACCGCATCATTGCGGTATTTTTTAGAAAGGATTAAAACTTTGAAAATAGGCAATTCAGAATTTGAAAATAATGTGTTTCTTGCACCAATGGCAGGGATAACGGATAAACCGTTCCGCAAAATCTGCCGTGATTTCGGTGCAGGTATGGTTTACAGCGAAATGATAAGTGCAAAAGGTCTTTATTATAATGATAAAAAGACCGCATCTCTTATGGATGTTTCAGGCGAGAGTCCGTGTGCGATACAGATTTTCGGCTCAGAGCCTGAAATTATGTCAGAGATTATTCCGAAGGTTATGGAATTCAATCCCGATATAATAGACATAAATATGGGATGTCCTGCGCCGAAGATTGCAAATAACGGTGACGGCTCGGCTCTTATGAAAACACCTGAGCTTATGGGCAGGATAATGCGTGCTGTAAGCGATGTGTCACCCGTCCCCGTCACTGCTAAAATCCGAAAAGGCTGGGACAGCAATGTTGCGGTCGAATGTGCAAAGATACTTGAGGAGAACGGTGCTTCAGCAGTTGCGGTACACGGCAGGACACGGGAGCAGTATTACAGCGGTAAGGCTGACTGGGACGTTATAAAAGATGTTAAAAACGCACTTTCCATACCCGTTATCGGAAACGGTGATATCTGGTCGGCAGATGATGCGGTTAATATGTTTCAATATACAGGCTGTGATGCTGTGATGGTAGCCCGAGGTGCACAGGGTAACCCGTGGCTGTTTTCACAAATCGCACAACGCCTGTCGGGTAACACAGAAATCACATTCCCCTCACCCAAAGAACGGCTGAGAGTTGCTTTAGAACATATCACAAGCCTCATTGAAGAAAAAGGCGAGAGCCGGGGCATAAAAGAGGCTCGCAAGCATATAGCGTGGTATATTAAGGGGCTTCAAGGCTCGTCTGTTATTAAGACAGAAATCTTCAAAATTAGTGATTTTGCTACAATGCGTTCGGCATTATATAGCTATATT
>JAFODX010000064.1 GCA_017380475.1 Clostridia bacterium | reverse complement strand
GCTCACCGATAGCAACCGATACACCGCCTGCACCAAAGTCGTTACAACGTTTGATAAGTGTAGTAACTTTGTTGTCACGGAAAAGTCTCTGTAGCTTTCTTTCAATAGGCGGGTTACCTTTCTGAACTTCAGAACCGCAGGTAACAACACTCTTTTCGGTATGAGCCTTTGAAGAACCTGTAGCACCGCCGATACCGTCACGACCTGTACGGCCGCCAAGAAGAACAATCACATCACCCTTGGACGGAACTTCACGAACTACGTTTGCTTTCGGAGCAGCACCGATAACAGCACCAATTTCCATACGTTTTGCAACATAGCCGTCGTGGTAGATTTCCTGAACCTGACCTGTGGCAAGACCTATCTGGTTACCGTATGAGCTGTAGCCTGATGAAGCTTGTTTTGTAATCTTTCTCTGCATAAGCTTGCCGGGAAGAGTTTCTTTGAGTGACTTTCTCGGATCGCCTGCACCTGTTACACGCATAGCCTGATAAACGTACGAACGGCCTGACAACGGGTCACGGATAGCACCGCCAAGACATGTTGCAGCACCGCCAAACGGTTCAATTTCTGTCGGGTGGTTATGTGTCTCGTTCTTGAACATTATCAGCCAGTCTTCAACTTCGCCGTCAATTTCAACCGGCATAACGATAGAACAAGCGTTAATTTCTTCTGATTCGTCTATTTCCTTTAAGTAACCTTTTGCCTTTAACTGCTTAACAATAATTGTTGCCATATTCATAAGGCACATATTACGGTCAGGAGCGTATAATTCTGCCTTTGCAGCCTTGTATTCTTCAAAAGCATCTCTTATAACATCAGCGTATTTTCCGTCGGGGATAGTAACATTGTTGATTTTTGTAGAGAATGTTGTATGACGGCAGTGGTCTGACCAGTAAGTGTCAATCATACGAAGCTCTGTAACAGTCGGGTTACGGTCTTCTGTGTTCTTGAAATAGTTCTGACAGAATTTCAAATCGTCAAGGTCCATAGCAAAACCCATTTCATTGAGGAAATTCTGCATAGCAGTTTCGTCCATATCAATAAAACCGTCAATAGTTTTTACGTCTTCGGGGTAGTCTACTACCATATCAAGTGAATCAGGTTTTTCAAGCGACGCTTCACGTGATTCAACGGGGTTTATAACGTAAGCTTTGATATCTTCAACATCCTTATCGCTTACTTCTCCGATTAAAACATAAACCTTTGCATATCTTACACGCGGTCTGTCTTTTGCAGTGAGAATAGAAATACATTCCTCAGCGCTTGCTGCACGCTGGTCAAACTGACCGGGCAGAAATTCAACTGCAAAAACCTTTCCGTCGTTTATAACTGCTTCTTCGTCATATACGTTGTCAACCGGAGGCTCAGAGAAAATAAGGCAACGTGCCTTCTCATACTCTTCGTCTGTAATACCTTCTACATCGTATCTGTTTATGATGCGAACACCGGTAAGACCTTTCATGCTCAGATTTTCACGCAAATCAGCAAGAACTTCTTTTGCTTCAACATCAAATCCGGGCTTTTTTTCAACGTAAATTCTTCTTACATCAGCCATTTTAAATAGCTCCTTTCATACTTTTGCATATTTATCACAGATGTATAAATATTTGATTGCCGTAGAATGATACGGCATTATTTGCGCATATACATATATAATAACATATTTTGACACATTTTTCAATAGTTCTATGATACATTTTTATCAAAAAATTAAAATATTCTTGCATTGAAAACTCAGCTGTGGTATAATCTAAATGATATAAATCTCAAATAACATAAGAGGAGATGTTTTGATATGACAATAAGAATAGGTATAATGGGTTACGGAAACCTCGGAAGAGGTATAGAATGTGCGATTAATCAGAACAGCGACACAGAGCTTGTAGCTGTATTTACACGACGCAATCCCGAAACAGTAAAGATACAGACACCCGGTGTTCCGGTCTATCACACAGATGATGCTATAGCACATAAAGATGAGATAGATGTTCTTGTTCTTTGTGGCGGCTCGGCTACTGATTTGCCGGAACAGACACCGTATTACGCAAAGTATTTCAATGTGGTTGACAGTTATGATACTCATGCAACAATTCCGGAGCATTTTGAAAGGGTAGACAAGTCAGCACAGGAGTCGGGCAAGGTAGGCATAATTTCAGTCGGCTGGGACCCGGGAATGTTCTCGCTTAACCGCCTTTACGGAAATGCAATACTTGTAGACGGCAAGGACTATACTTTCTGGGGTAAGGGTGTAAGTCAGGGTCATTCTGATGCAATACGCCGTGTAGAGGGTGTAAAGGATGCAAGACAGTACACTGTTCCCGTTGATAAAGCGCTTGAGGCTGTAAGAAACGGCGAAAACCCCGATCTGACAACAAGAGAAAAGCACACACGTGTTTGCTATGTTGTAGCAGAAGAAGGGGCTGATTTAGCACGTATAGAGAATGACATCAAAACGATGCCTAACTATTTTGCAGACTATGACACAACCGTTCACTTTATAACAGAAGAGGAGTTAAAGCGTGACCATAGCGGTATTCCTCACGGTGGTTTTGTTATAAGAAGCGGAAAAACAGGAATGAACGGAGAACATTCACATATTATTGAATACAGCTTAAAGCTTGACTCAAACCCTGAGTTCACAACAGCAGTTATTTTGGCATATGCAAGGGCAGCATACCGTCTTAATAAAGAGGGTGCAAAAGGTGCAAAAACGGTATTTGATATCCCGCCTGCATACCTTTCACCAAAAAGCGGAGCAGAACTACGCAAAGAATTGTTATAAATATATATAAAAAAAGGCTTGACAAATTTAGCCTTATATGCTACAATTATGTGGTGACCGCATAGAAACGGTTTTTTAAATGTGTAAACATACCGTAATTAGCGTGTCCTCATTAAATTTCAAGAGGAGGTGTAACACTATGTACGCAGTTATCGAAACAGGCGGTAAGCAGTATAAAGTATCAGAGGGCGATGTAATCTTCGTTGAGAAGCTCAACGTTGAAGAAGGCGCAGAGATTACTTTTGATAAGGTGCTTATGGCAGGTGAGGGCGATGCAGTTAAGGTAGGTACTCCGGTTGTTGAGGGTGCTACAGTAACAGCAAAGGCTCTTAAGAACGGCAAAGGTAAGAAGGTCGTTGTTTTCAAGATGAAGAGAAAGAAGAACGAGCGTAAAAAGAAGGGTCACAGACAGCCTTATACAAAGGTTGAGATCACAGCAGTTAATGCTTAAGCTTGTTCAGAACAAATTTACGATTTTGATATTCACGGAGGTGTAACACATGGCACATAAAAAAGGTGTGGGAAGTACCAAAAACGGTCGTGACAGTGAATCGAAAAGACTCGGCGTTAAGAGAGCAGACGGTCAGTTTGTTCTTGCCGGCAACATCCTCGTAAGACAGAGAGGAACAAAGATTCATCCGGGTAACAATGTAGGTAAAGGTAAAGACGATACATTGTTTGCTCTTATCGACGGTAAAGTTAAGTTTGAAAGACTTGGCAGAGACAAGAAACAGTGCAGCGTATATGCTGACTAATTTGTAAAACACTAATCCCAAAACGCTCTGTTTTGGGATTTTTTGTCCAAAAAGGAGGGCAGATATATATGTTCACCGATAAAGCAAAAATATTTATAAAAGCCGGTAACGGCGGTAACGGAGCTATTTCGTGGCGTCGTGAGAAATATGTCCCTGCAGGTGGTCCTGACGGTGGAGACGGCGGTAATGGCGGTAACGTCATATTTCATGTTGACACAGGCATAACTACACTTATGGACTTTAAATATAAGCGTAAGTATGTTGCAAAAACCGGTATGGACGGCGCAGGCAGACGCAAAAAAGGAAAAAGTGGCGATGATATTATAATAAACGTACCGCAGGGAACACTCGTAAGAGATGCGGAATCGAATCTTATTATAGCGGATTTATCAGACCCGGAAAAGGATGTAGTTGTTGCACAGGGTGGTAACGGCGGTTGGGGTAATTCGCATTTTGCAACTGCGGTAAGACAAGCTCCGAACTTTGCTAAAAACGGTCAACCGGGCGAAGAACGTGAGGTTATACTTGAGCTTAAGCTTCTGGCAGATGTAGGTCTGGTAGGATTTCCGAATGTCGGAAAATCAACATTACTTTCAATGACAACCGCAGCTGATCCTAAAATTGCGAATTATCACTTTACAACTCTTGAACCGAATCTTGGAGTTGTTGACTTGGGTGACAGACGAAGCTTTGTTATGGCGGATATTCCGGGTATAATTGAAGGTGCAAGCGAAGGCGTAGGTCTTGGTCACGAGTTTTTACGCCATATTGAACGTACCCGTGTGCTTTTGCACGTGGTCGATGTATCTTCTGTTGAAGGCAGAAATCCGATAGAGGATTTTGAGATTATAAACGAGGAACTTTCAGCATATGATATGGCACTCGAAGAAAGACCACAGATTATTGTTGCAAATAAAACCGATATAATTCAGGACGTGGACGTGTATAACGAGTTCATTGCTGAAATGGAAAAACGCGGTCATAAAGTATTTACTATATCTGCCGCAACCGGAAAAGGTGTGGACGAGCTTATGAAATACACATATGAAGAACTTAAGAAGCTTCCGCCTATAATTACGTTTGAACCGCAAGTTGATCTTGAAGCAGAACGGTTTGTTGATAAATCGGGCAAGGGCTTTGAAATCACACGTGAGGGTGATACGTTTATTATTACAGGCTCATGGATTGAGGCAGTTGGTAACAGTGTTACGTTTGATGATAACGAGAGTCTTGGCTATTTCCAGCGTGCTCTCATAAACCGCGGAGTTATTGAAGAGCTTGTAAATATGGGTATTGAAGAAGGACAAATGGTACAGATAGGCGATATCGAATTTGAGTTTGTCTATTAAATAAATGAGGATGAGTATTATGAAAAACAAACTTTCTATACTCCTGCCGTTAGTTCTGATATTTTGTTTTCCGTGCTTTGCAAAAGCAGAGAAAACGATAGAAATATATGAAAACAAGGCAGTGACGGAAAAAGGCGAAGCATCCTTAAAATCACTGCCGTTTTTATATAAAACGGACAGGGAGAACTTATATATTCCCATAGAGGACGTACTGATACCAATGGGTGCAAATCTTGGCTGGGATATTCAGAGAAATGCAGAGATATGTATTTATAACGGTAAAACATATTACCTTTATCCCAACAGGAACGAAGTAGAATATAACAGAGAGTTTTTGTGGTTTGGTGCACCGTCGTTAATTAAAGACAATCGTTTTTACATAAACGAGGAAGTGTTTGAATATATAACCGGCAACAAGTTAGAAGCAAAGGCTGAAGTTGGCGAATATGGTATTCTGACTGTTGTAAGTGAAAGTAAAAAAGCTTTTTTAAACGGCAGAGAAATGGTTTTTGAAGCAAAACCCTACAGTTACCTTTCAAAAACGCATATTCCGCTTGACAGTGCATTTGTTGCCTGTGGATATTCGTTGGGATGGGACGCTGAAAAGAATGCTGTGGTTTGCTATAAAGACGGAATTTACTCTTATATTTATACCACAGAGGGGAAAATAGTCGCTGATGGAAAAGAGCACAGCTTTGATTATACACCTGTGTACATTTCAAATGTGATGTACATCAGCGATGAGATGTTTCGTGTTGTAACAGGATTTGATGTTGCACCTTACGGTACATTAAAATCATATAAAGGCAGAGATACATTGGCAGATACAACGCGCACTGATGCATATCGTTTAAGCGGAAGCAGTGTTGTAAGAGGTGGCGGAGTTACTGTTGTAAACGGATTCGGTATGGAACTTGTTTCATTTTCAGATTCAGATGCTGTAAAGTATGCAGGAGTTATAAGTGCCGTTGCTGAAACTCTGAATGATGATATTGATGTATACAACATACTTGTTCCTACATCGGCTGAGTTCTATGCACCGCTTAGTATGTATCCGAACCAACTGCACGGTATCCGGACAGTATATGAAAATCTGAGTGACAGAGTTATGCCTGTTAATGTGTATGATACATTAAAAAATCATACCGATGAAAAGATATATTTCGGAACAGACCATCACTGGACACAACGTGGTGCGTACTATGCATATAAAGAGTTCATAGAGCTCAAAGGCGGCACTATAGATGATTTGTATACATTCAATAATGTGCCATCATACAATCATGTCGGTTCGTTTGCAAATTTTGCCAGAGGAACAGCGGCGGGAAATATAATGAAAAGCAGTCCGGAACTACTGGAACGTTTTATACCTAAATTCGCAACTGTAGGAACAGTTTTTGCGGATTGTGCTGTGACGCGCCCACAATACACCGTAAAAGCAGTGAACACATCAAATAATGCATACTCATGCTTTGTTGGCGGTGATGCGCCTGTGACTGTGTTTTATACAGATGCACCGAGTGATGAGTCTATAGTTATAATTAAAGAGTCGTTCGGAAATGCGTTTGCTACATGGGCGTTACATAACTA
Organism: Clostridia bacterium; assembly: GCA_017380475.1. GTDB lineage: Bacteria > Bacillota > Clostridia > UBA1381 > UBA1381 > Ornithomonoglobus. The sequence continues at coordinate 1,035 of JAFODX010000064.1, read as the reverse complement.
TAAGAAAGTCTGCATAGTTGATCCGAGAAAGTTTAATGGTTTTGGCGGAAATTACGCACAATTTAACCTCAAAACTTTCTGTGACAAGATGGAAATTGACGATGTTGTATTCATAAACTATCCCGTTGTTGTTGCATCATCGGGCATACGAGGTGCAATTTTGTCGATGAAATAATTTTTTGTAAAAAAACAAAAGAAATACTTGACAAATTGCTGCTATTTGTTGTATAATAAATTTTGGTCGTACAAGTTGTATGGTCAATTATTTCCATCGAGTCCGTTTAGTAATTGACTTGCCGGGAGGAGGGAATATAGGATGTCTGAAATCAGAATTAAAGAGAATGAATCACTCGACAGTGCATTGAGAAGATTTAAGCGTCAGTGCGCAAAGTCAGGTGTTATGGCTGAAGTAAGAAAGCGTGAGCATTACGAGAAGCCGAGCGTAAAGCGCAAGAAGAAGTCAGAAGCAGCAAGAAAGAGAAAGTATTAATCTCTTATGGCTATTAAGGATAAGCTTAAGGACGACCTGAAAGCGGCAATGCTTGAGAAGGACACTGTAAGAAAAAATGTTGTTCAGCTCATTAAAGCAGGTGTATTGCAGGTCGAAAAAGATAAGAAAATAACTCTCGATGATGAGGGTGTTTTAGACGTAATTGCAAAGCAGTTAAAGCAACGCAGAGACTCGCTACCGGATTACGAAAAGAGTGGGCGTGACGATTTAATCGCTCAACTTAAACGAGAAATGGAACTTCTGATGGAATATTTACCTCAACAGCTTACACATGACGAGCTTGTTGAGATAGTAAAGGATGCAATCGCACAGACGGGCGCATCTGAAATTAAAGATATGGGTAAGATAATGGCTGCGGTAATGCCTAAAACAAAGGGCAGAGCTGACGGCAAGGAGATAAATGCAATCGCAAGAGAACTCCTTTCATAACCCTGTCAGATTAGTCAATAATCGGAACAGCTTTGCTGTTCCGTTTTACGCTGGTGTAGCTCAGTTGGTAGAGCAGCTCATTCGTAATGAGCAGG
>JAFODX010000063.1 GCA_017380475.1 Clostridia bacterium | reverse complement strand
GGAATTCAACTGCAAAACGTGTGGGTTGCAGGCGATAACTATAATGATATTGCGATGCTTGAAATGTTTCACAGCTGTGCTATGACAAACGGCGTTGCTGAAGCGAAAAATAAAGCTGAATATGTATGCGACACTGTGGGCGATGTTATAAGAATAATCAGAGAAAAGAGTACCGTGTAAACGGTACTCTTTTTCGACAAAAAGTAATTATTGACATTAGTGGGCTTGTGTGATAAAATATCGTAGGGGTGTATCTGAAATTTCATCATTTTATAATGAAAGGAGTTTGAGATTACATGAACATTGCAAACAATTTAGTGGCTATTGAGGAGATTAAATCTGACATTCTCGGCGAGGTTGCAGACCTTTATAAAAAGCTTGCCGATTACGATGAGTTGTCCGATTACGGCAGTGTGGAAAGCTCGGTTGCGACCATTATCGCAATGGATTATATTCTTGCAAGACATCTTGGGATTGCATACAGCTCTGTCGATTCAAGAATATGCGATTTGCTTGAAATGGCAGAAGAGAATTCACATCCTTTAGAGACAGGATTTTCGGATATGTCAGAGTTATCAAAATACATAAAGAAAAGATAAAACATACTCTTTTGGAGGTATTATGAAAAGAACATATGTCAATGTTACGCACAAATATATGGTTACGGCTGTAGCATCATCGGTAGTGATGCTTGTTTGTGCGTTGGTTGCACTGTTGTGGGAGAAATATATAGCAGTTGCTGTGAGTGCCGTGTTTGCGGTAAGTGCTCTTGTATATATAACCGTTGTAACACGTACAAGAAAAAAGAATATCGTTAAGTTTTTACATCACATAACCGGTGATGATATGGACTTGTCAGAAAATCTGATAATGAGTGTGCCGATGCCGTTGGCTGTTTGTTCAATAGACGGTGTTATCCGTTGGTACAATGACAGATTTGAAGGCATATTTGTGGACAAGAAGCTACCTGACGAGAGCATCGAAGAGTGCATCACTTCACTTAAGTGGTCAGATGTTCTTAAGTTCCCGGACGGGCGTCAGACAATGGAAATTATAGGTGACAACATTTATTCCGTTAACTGGCGTATTATGAAGGACAGAATAAAACCCAACGAAAGCGGTGACCATTATTCGGTATTCTTCTATCTTAAAGATATAACAGGTGAATGTAATCTTGTGAGAAAATACGAGAATGAACGTGTGGATATCGCAACCGTTAACATTGATAATTTTGATGAGTTTATGCAGAAAGTGGACGATGACGTTGCAGAATTGGCAGCTTCAAAGGTACGTGCCGCAGTTGTTAACTGGGCTAAATCTGTAGATGCAGTTTATAAACGTCTTGACAGAGACAGGTATTTTGTTGCATTTGAGCATCAGTATATGGAAAAGTGTATTGCCGATAACTTTTCAATTATAGAGAATGTAATGAAGATTGCAGAGGAAGTAAAATTCCCGATATCTATAAGTATAGGCATAGGAACAGGCGGTTCTATCGGCGAAAATGAGGTAAGTGCACGTCATGCGCTCGACCTTGCGCTCGGACGTGGCGGTGGACAGGTCTGCATTAAGTATGATAATGAGTTCAAGTTCTACGGTGGAAGAAATGTTGAATATGAACGCAGTACAAGAGTAAAGGCGCGTTCGGTTGCAACTGCACTGACCGACCTTATAAAGAACAGTGACAATGTAATACTGACAGGTCATGTTTCGGCTGACTATGACTGTTTTGGTGCATGTGTGGGTCTTGCACGAGCTGTACGTGAAATGGGTAAGAACCCGTATATTATACATGAACGTGTTGCACCTGCTGTAGAGTATATGTATGATGAACTCAAGGGTGTGCCTGAATATGCAAGTATCTTTGTTGATGAAATTGAGGTACTTGAAAAAATAACGGAAGATACGTTACTTGTTGTTCTTGATACGCACCGTCAGTCTATGCTCCCGAATCCACGCTTGCTTGAAAGAGTGGAAAAGGTTGTTCTCATAGACCACCACAGACGTTCAACTGAATTTATTTCTCCATGCTCACTTGTTTACCATGAACCGTACGCATCGTCTGCGTGTGAGATGGTTACAGAGCTTCTGGAATATATGAATGTGGGAAATGCGATAACTAAACTTGATGCACAGTGTCTGTACACAGGTATTCTGATGGATACAAAGAACTTTATGCTCAAAACCGGTGTGAGAACGTTTGAAGCTGCATCGTTCTTAAGACGAATGGGTCTTGATACTGTTGCGGTAAGACGTATGTTCAGCAATGAGCTTGACGATTATTCAAAAAAATCTGAAATTGTTACTGCCAGCGAGTTGATAAACGAAGACATAGCAATTTCAAAGACTTATGAAACATATTCCAATCAGCGTGTGATTGCATCGCAGGCGGCTGACGAGATGCTTAATCTGCGTAAGGTAAAAGCATCTGTGGTTGTATTCCCGATTGAGGGCGGCGTGGGTTATTGTGCACGTTCTCTGGGTACTGTAAATGTACAGCTTATTATGGAAAGCATCGGCGGCGGCGGTCATATGACTGTTGCTGGTGCTACCGTTATGGGTATAGACGTTGATGAGGGTGTGGAAAAAGTCAAAATTGCAATTAAAGAACACCTAAGCGAAAGGAATTGATAAAATGAAGGTTATATTAACACAGGATGTAAAAGGTCAGGGTAAAAAAGGACAGGTTGTAAATGTTTCTGACGGATATGCAAGAAACTTCCTTCTTGCAAAAGGTCTTGCAACCGAAGCAACAAAGTCGAACCTGAACGATTTAAAGGGTAAACAGGAATCCATAGAATATAAAATCAAGACAGATACAGATGAGGCTAAAAAGATTGCAGAACAGATGAAGGAAATTGTCGTTAATCTGAAAGCAAAAGCAGGTGATAACGGCAAGCTGTTCGGCTCAATAACATCAAAAGATGTAGCAGAGGCTTTGACAAATCAGCATCATATAAAGCTTGATAAGAAAAAGTTCGTTTTACCCGACGGTATCAAAACCTTAGGTGTAACGGAAGTAACAGTCAAGCTCTATACCGGTGTAACGGGAACATTAAGAGTAAACGTAGAAAAACAGTAAATTTACAAAGGAGCAGAGGTCATAACAATGGAAGAGAATGAAAACATCCTTTATGACGCAGAATCGACAATACCGGCGGTAACAGAGCGTGATTTGCCTTTTAATATGGAGGCGGAGCAGGCCGTTCTTGGCAGTGCCTTAATTGACGGTGAAAGCGTCGGTGAGGCGGCACAGATACTAAAGCCGGACGATTTTTATTTCTCGGCGAACAAGTTCATATTCCAGGCTGTAATGGATTTGTTCAATGCAAATCAGGCGATTGACTTTGTTACGATATCAGAACAGCTGAAGATAAACAACAAACTTGATGCCGCAGGCGGAATAGACTATCTTAAAAAGTTGTCGGTAAGTGTTCCGACAACACAGAATGTTAAATACTACTCGGATATAATCCGTGAAAAATCCATACTTCGTATGCTCATACGTCAGGCAGAGTCAATCTCAAAAATGGCGTACAGCGAGCAGGATACAGTATCGCAGGTTCTTGAACGTTCAGAACAGATGATTTTTGATATATCATCATCACGTGAGCAGACCGATATTGTACATATCAGTGATGTTTTGCAGTCAAGCTATGATGAAATGGCACGTAATGCCGGCAATAAAGGAGGAATCACGGGTATTCCTACAGGCTTTGAGGAGCTCAATAAGCGTACCGGCGGTTTCCATGGCGGTGAGCTTATAATTATAGCCGGACGTCCGGGTATGGGTAAGTCTGCGTTTGCAGTAAATATTGCAGAGTATGTCAGTATCAATCTTGGTAAAACGGTTGCGATTTTCAACCTCGAAATGCCCCGTGAGCAGATTGTGAACAGAATTCTGTGCTCGCAGGCGCTTGTAAGTAACGGTCGAATCCGTACGGGTACTATGGAGCCTGATGACTGGGAAAAGATATGCAACGTTGCAGATACAATAGCAAAAGCACCTATATATATTGACGATTCAGCTTCAATAACAGTGTCGCAGATACGTGCTAAATGCAGACGTCTTAAGCAGACTAAAAATCTTGATATGATAGTTATTGACTATCTCCAGCTTATGCAGGGTAGTGGCAGAAGTGAAAGCCGTCAGCAGGAAATATCAGAAATCTCACGTTCTCTCAAAGTTCTGGCAAAAGAACTTGATATACCCGTTATTGCACTTTCACAGCTAAAGCGTGAGAGTGAGGGACAGAAGGGTAAAAAACCGATTCTATCCGATTTGCGTGAATCGGGTGCGATTGAGCAGGACGCAGATATGGTAATGTTCCTCTTCCGTAATTACTATTACAGCAAGAATCCGGAAGAGAAAGACCTCGCAGAGTGTATTATAGCTAAGAACCGTAGCGGTGATGTTGATACCTTCCCGCTTGGATTCAAGGGCGAATATACGAAGTTCCAGACGGTCGAGTTCAGAGTTTCAGAGGAGGCTTAATGCCTCCTCTTAAAGTAGGTGAGTGCGTGATAGACAAAATTAAAGATACAATGCGGAAGAACGGGATGTTTCCGGCAAGTGCAGTGCTTGTCGGACTTTCCGGCGGTGCAGACAGTGTGGCTTTGCTTCATATTATGCACAGATTGTCTTGTGAATCGGGATTTGTGGTATATGCTGCACACGTAAATCACGGTCTTCGGGGTGATGATGCAGTGCGTGATGCAGAGTTTTCAAAACAGTTTTGCGACTCCCTTGGCATACCTTGTTTTATAAAAAATGCAGACGTAAGAGCATTAGCCAAAGAATGGGGCGTAAGTGAGGAGATGGCAGGCCGTCGGGTCCGCTATGACTTTTTTGATGAACTTATGCTTGAGTACGGTATTGATTTTACTGCAACGGCACATCATAGAAATGACAATGCCGAAACGATTGTTATGAACTTTATCAGGGGAAGTGCAACAGCAGGGTTGTGCGGTATACCGTATAAACGCGGCAACTACATACGTCCGTTGCTGGATGTCAGCCGTGAAGAAATTGAAAATTACTGTGGAGTACACTCGTTGCATTATGTAACGGATAAAACCAATCTTGATACGGTATACACACGCAACAAAATCAGGAATATATTTATCCCTCAGATAGAAAAGGGGTTCAATCCGAATTTCTGTGAAACTATCACCGCAAATGCACAGATAATACGTGACGATGAAGCCTTT